>CAZCVW010000077.1:0-11765 GCA_964502185.1 uncultured Burkholderiales bacterium | reverse complement strand
GCGTGCCATCGGCCAGGCGGGGCGTGGGCCGGTGCAGGCGAACCGCCGCCATGGGTTCCGGCGCCTCGTCCCGCCACAGGGCGTGGAGGGCGGCCCGGGGTCCGCCGAGCGGCCCGGTGACGAACACTGCATCGCCCGGCCGGGCTCCCGAGCGCAGCACCGCTCCCCCGGCGGGCGCGTCTCCGAGCACGGCGATGGAGATGACCAGTGACTCCCCGACCACCGTGTCGCCCCCCACCAGCGGACAGCCGAAGGCCGAGGCGGCTTCCGCCAGCCCGGCGGCGACGGCGTCGGCGAGACCCGGCCGGTCGGCGGGCACGACCACCCCGGCCACCGCGGCGCGAGGGGTCCCGCCCATGGCCGCGATATCCGAGCAGTTGACGGCCAGGGCCTTCCACCCGGCGTCGGAGGGACTGGAGAAGCGCAGGTCGAAATGGACGCCCTCGGCCATGACGTCGGTGGCAAACAGCACACCTCCGGCCAGCACGGCCGTGTCGTCTCCCAGCCAGACTTCGCCCGGCGGAGCGTCCGGGAGGATCCGCCGGAGCCTGTCGATAAAGGCAAATTCGCCGCCCAGAACAGCCTCCGGGTAGGTTGGATCGAGGCCAGGATCGTACCGCCGGAGGCAGCTATGCAGGGCGTGATCAAGACCTACGACCCGTCCAACGGCGAGGGTGTCGTCGTCATCGACACCGACCGGTCGGAGTACGACCTGGCCAAGACCGCCCTGGAGGGGTCGATTTTCCGGACGCTGCGTCAGGGTCAGCGGGTCGTCTTCGAACTCGACGGCGACGGCCGGGCCACGCATCTGCGCACGGGCGCCGAGCCCGACCTGGGGATGGTCAACGTCGAGCTCTGACGCCCGGCCGGTAACATCGGGGCGTGCCCATTCTGGCGGTCCTCTTTCTGATCGTCCCGCTGGTCGAGCTGTACGTGATCATCCAGGTGGGCCAGGGGATCGGGGCCCTCAACACGATCGCCCTGCTGATCGCCGTGTCGGTCGTCGGGGCGTGGCTGGCCAAGCGCGAAGGGCTCGGCGTCCTCCGCCGGATCAAGCTCCAGCTGGACCGGGGCCAGCTGCCGGGCGCGGAGCTGGTTGACGGGCTCCTGGTGCTCTTCGCCGGGGCGCTGCTGCTCACGCCGGGCTTCCTCTCCGACTGCCTGGCCATCGCGCTGCTGATCCCGCCGGTCCGGGCGGGGGTCCGCCGGATAGTGCGCGGCTGGTTCGAGCGGCACGTCGACCTGCGCTACCGGTAAATCCCGGACTATGCGGCAGTGGCTCTCTTCGGCCGGCTGGTGGTCTCGAGCAGCTCCCTGACCGGCTGCAACACACCGTCGACCACGCCGCTCAGCGCGCCGGGCCCGACACCCACGTTGACGCCGAGCCCGTTGAGCTCGAGGAGCGGAGCGGCCGCCGAACCCGGCGCCGCGCCAGGGTTGCCGGTGTCGGGAGCCCCGGTACCGATCTGCAGCCCATCAACCGGGTCGACGGCGAGACCGAGCCCGAGGGGGGCGGACGAGATCGACAGCGGCGCCGACGGGTCGGCCGGGGCGATGTGCACCGGCAGGAGCCCTTCGAGCTCGAGCCCGCCGATCGTCGACTCCACCACGGAAGCCACGGGGGCCACGGGCGCCGACCCGATCAGCCCGCCGTTCGAGTCGCCACCGCCGGGATTCAACAGGCGGTGACGGGTACCACCGTTCGAACCGCCGTCGGGCGAGTCGCCCCAGCGGAACAGCCGGCTGCGGGTCGCTCCCGCCGCAGCCACCTTTTCCGACGGCGCGGTGGTCGCCGCCGCCGTGGCCTTCCCGCCACCCGTGACGGCGGCGGGAGCGGCAGCCACCGGAGCGGCGACGGTGTGACTGAGGGCGGAGACGGGCGCCGGCGCCGGAGCGGAGGGAGCGGCCGGAGCGGAGGTAGCGGCGGCGACCACGGCCGCGTTGGCCCGGGCCTCGTCGCGGGACTTGAGGACCTGGGGCAGGGCCGCCCCGGAGAGCGCCAGGACCACCATGGTCAGCCCGGCCAGGGCCTTGTTGGCCATCGGCGAGTCGGCCAGCTGGGCCAGTTGGGCGATCTCGGGCACCCTGGCCGCGATCTGGTTGCCGGAGAAGATGTCGAACCACTTCCGCTGCAGGCCGCCGAGGAGCAGCGGGACCGGCAGGAAGGCGTTGCGCAGGGTGGCGTTGACGTCGGTCAACTCGTCACGCCGGCCCCGGCACTTGGCGCACGCATCGAGGTGCACCTGCACAGCCAGGCGGTCCTTCTCGGCCAGGTCACCCCGGACGTAGTTGCCGAGACGGCCCACCGTGGCCCGGCACTCGGTGCTGGCCTCGGCGGTCAGGTGGGCCTGCAGGTAGGCCTCCCGGAGACCCTTGCGGGCCCGGTAGGCGAGCGCAGCCACGGCGTTCGGCTTGATGCCGATGCGGCGGGAGACCTCGGCCGGGGACAGGCCCTCGACTTCGGTGAGCCACAGCACCGTGCGCCACCGGGAGGGCAGCGCCTGAAGCGCCTCACCCACCAGGTTGCGCTCGAGGCCGCGCAACGCCACGTCGTCGGCCTGGAAGTCACCGGGCGTCTCCGGCATCGCCTCCCGCAGGTCGATCCGCCGCTCCCGGCGGATCCGGTCGGTGGCGGCGTTGCGCACGCAGGTAAGCAGGTAGGGCCGGAAGGTGATGTTGCGGCCCGCCATGCGAGGCAGCGCCGCGAACACCTTGGCGAAGCCCTCGGCGACGGCGTCTTCGGCGTCGGCCCTCGACGTGGTGCACATCGAAGCCACCCGCCGGGCGGCGTCGCGGTGACGGAGGTAGAGGGTGCCGAAAGCGCTCCGGTCTCCCTCTTTGGCGCGGTCGAGGAGTTCTTCCTCGGTGATCGCTGCCGTCTCCGTCAAGCTGATGACGTTGGTGTCGCTCATGGCGTCCCCTCCAGCCCACGAAACGCCCGTGGAGCGCCCGAATGACGCGAAAGCACAGCAATTTTCCCATATATCACGTCAGGTGACATATCGGGAGAAATACGGACACCGAGAGCGGTTGCGGAGGGGGGGGACCCTGCGCCCGGCCGGGGGGAACGGCCCAACGTCGTACTCCTTCACTTCGGGCTGCCCGCCACCAGGCTGCCCTGACGTCAGCTGAGTTCTACCGCCCGTTCATCGAGTCCTTGCCTGGGCAAGCACGTTTACCCGAATTGCACCGTTCGGCCCGCGTCATAAGGCATTTGGGGTTCAGTCCCAGGTGCGCAGGTCGACCACGGCGGGGCTGCCGGGCTCGAGCTCGGGGACGACGGTCACTTCCACGTCGAAGCGGAGACCGGACCGGATGCCCTCCCGCACGGCGGCGGCCGCCTGATCGTCTGGGGTGACGATCTCGCAGCGCAGCACGTCGCGATGGTCGACGCGGTCGATGAGGAACCGGAAGGCCGACACCGTCGCGTGCCGGCTCATCACCTGGGCCACCTGCCGGGGATGGAGGAACATGCCCCGGACCTTGACCGCCTCCCCGACCCGGCCGAGCCAACCGACGAGGCGGGGCGTGGGCCGGCCGCACGGGCAGTCCCCCGGGGCGAAGGCGGAGAGGTCGCCCGTTCCGAAGCGGACCAGCGGGAAATGCGGCTGGAAGAGCGTCACGACGACCTGGCCCTCGCCCCCGTCGAATCGGGGCTGACCGTCGTCGAGGCTGCACACCTCGACCAGGGCGTCGCTCGGCACGTGGAGCCCGTTGGCCTGCTCGCACTCGTAGCCGAGGTTGCCTCCCTCGGCCGTCCCGTACAGCTGGCGGACGACCGGGACCCGGTCTTCCAGCCAGGACCGGAGCGACGGAGGGAGCGGCTCGGCGCTGACGATCGCTCTCTGCAGGCGAAGCGGCGCGGCGCCCCCCTCCCCCCCCTCCTCCTGCTCCGCCTTCTCCAGCAGCGCCTTCAGGTAGCTGGGAAGGCCGACGTAAGCCGTGACCGAGAGGTCCCGGCAGGCGCGAAGCTGCAGGTCCTGGCTGCCGATGCCGGCCGGGACCACCTGGCAGCCGAGCACCCGGGCCGCCTCTTCGAACATGACCCCGGCCGGGGAGAGGTGATATCCGAAGCAGTTGAGGACAACGTCGGTGTCGGAGAATCCGGCCGCCTCCAGCGCCGGCGCGAAGCGCCATGCGTCCGGGATGTCCGGCTCCGGTTCGTACAGGGGCCCCGGCGACTGGAAGATGCGCCGGACGCGCGTCCCCGGGGCCAGCAGCCCGCCGAAGGGCGGGTCCTTGGCCTGCAGGTCGAGCAGGTCGTCCTTGGTGAGGACGGGGATCCGGTCCAGAGCGTCGACACCGGTGAGGTCGTCGGCGCCGAGGCCGGCCTGTCCGAGGCGGTCGGCCAGGGCGCTGACCGTCCGGGCCGCCGGCGCGAGCACCTCGGCCACCCGGGTGTCGAAGCTCCGGACGTAGCCCTCCAGCGAAGCCGTCACAGCCAGCGCTTCCTCCGCTTGTAATGCTTCACGTCCCGGTAGCTCTTGCGGACTCCGCCCTCGGAGAGGCCGAGGTAGAACTCCTGCACGTCGGGGTTGGAGGCGAGTTCGGCGGCCGGGCCTTCGAGCACGATCCGGCCGCTCTCCATGACGTAGGCGTGGTCGGAGATCTCCAGCGCCCGCCGGGCGTTCTGCTCCACGAGGAGCACGGTGGTGCCGAGCTCCTGGTTGAGCGCCCGGATCCGGTCGAAGATCTCGACCACCAGCAGCGGCGCGAGCCCGAGCGACGGCTCGTCCAGCATCATCAGCTTCGGCTTGGACATGAGCGCCCGGCCAATGGCCAGCATCTGCTGCTCCCCACCGGAGAGGTAACCGGCCTGCTGGTTGCGCCGGTCCTTGAGCCGGGGGAAGAACCCGTAGACCAGGTCGAGGTCGTCGGACACTCCGGTGCGCCGGGTGTAGGCGCCGGCGAGGAGGTTCTCGTGCACGGTCAGGTGCTCGAACACCCGCCGGCCCTCCATCACGAGGGAGACGCCCATCTTCACGATCTCGGCCGGTGCCGCGTGGGTGATCTTCTTGCCCCGGTAGACGACGTCGCCGTCACTGACCTCGCCGTGCTCAGAGCGGAGCAGCCCCGAGATGGCCTTGAGGGTCGTGCTCTTGCCCGCCCCGTTGGAGCCGAGCAGGGCGACGACCTGGCCGTCAGGCACGGCCAGGGAGAGGCCCCGCAGCACGAGGATCACGTCCTCGTAGATCACCTCGATGTTGTCGACGGCGAGGACCGGGGCACCGGCCGCGGGAGCCGGACCGGCATCGGCCAGGCTCCCCGCGGCCACGGCCGCCTTGTCAGGGCGTGAGGACATCCGTCAGCTTCTTCCAGACGCCACCCTCGACCTTGTAGAGCGGGGCGCCGTCCATGCCCGCGTGGTGGTCGGCCGTCCAGGTGATGGACGGGCCGACGCCCGTCTCGAAGTCCTTCACGGACTCGAGACCTTCCTTCATGGCTTCGCCTTCGAGCTTGGCGCCGTCGGCCTCGGCCGCCGCCTTGCCGATGCCGGTCAAGAAGACCTTGGCCGTGTACCAGCCCTGCACGTAGCGCAGCGGCGGGAAGAAGCTGTCCAGCGTCTTGCCCGTCGACGACAGGTGCTCGTTGATCTCGTCCAGTCCGGCGGTGGCCGCCGCCGCCGGACCGAAGGGCATGACGCCGACGGCGCCTTCGGCGGCGTCCCCGGCCAGCTTCACCAGCAGCTCGTCACCGCAGTAGTTGAGGCAGATGACCTGCACGCCCATGCCCTGCGCTTTGATGTTGGCCAGCAGCTTGGCCGCCGGGCTCGGGACGTTCTGGATGACGATGTATTTGGCCCCCTGCGACTTGGCCCGCCCGAGCTCGCCGATGAAGTCCGGCACGCCGGCGGCCATCGGGTAGCTCTGGTAGCCGATCTTCAGCTTCTTCTCGTCGATGTAGGCCTTGCCGTCGTCAATGGGGGACTTGCCGAAGGGGCTGTCACTGTGGAAGACGGCCACCTGCGTCTCCTTGCCCCCCTCCTGCTCCGAGATCCACTTGAGGGCGATCCGCATCTGGTCCGAGTAGCTGGCGCCCGGGAAGAAGTTGAACGGGGTCTCGGCCGGGTCGGACAGGTTCTCCGAGAACGAGGCCGAGACGAACGGCTTCATGTCGCTGTTGACGCTGCCCCGCAGAGCTTCCGTATCGGCGGTACCCCAGCCGATGATGGCGACGGCACCCTGGCCGGAGAACTGCGAGTAGAGCTGCTCGGCCTGGTCCACCTTGTAGGCGTAGTCCTGGCTGAGCAGGTTTATCTGGCGCCCTTCGAGGCCGCCCTTCTTGTTGAGGAAATCGACGTAGCCCTTGATACCTTCGGCGTAGGGCGTACCCACGTCCGCGGTCGCGCCCGAGAGGTCGAAGACGGCACCGATGGTGATGGGATCACCACCACTCTTACCGGTTCCTTCGGATCCGGAACTCGATTCCTTATCGTCGCCGCCGCCGCAGGCGGCGCCCAGGAGGGCGATGCCGGCGAGGATCGCTGCGGTCCTTCTCATGCGACGCATCCTTCGCTCCTTCCTGCCGCCCCGGTAGGGCGGCAACAACGGTGAGTAGTTCAGTAACGGAACGGCCAGAGCCGGAAATAGTCCCTCGCCCTGTTCCAGAGGTGGGCCAGCCCCCGGGGCTCGAACAGTAGGAACAGCACGATGACGAGCCCGAAGGCGGCGACCTGGACGGCGGGTAACTCGCGGGACAGGAATCCGAACGCGCCATCCTCGAGACTGGGGCCGGTGCGCTGGATGTAGGCGGGGAGCCAGGTGATGAACAGCGCGCCGTACACCGAGCCCGAGATGCTGCCCAGTCCGCCGACGATGATCATGGCCACGAAACTGATCGACACGGCGATCTCGTACCGCTCGTAGGTCACGATGCCGCGGTAGCTGCCGGTCATCGCTCCGGCCAACCCGGCCAGCGCCGTGGAGAGGGCGAAGGCCATGATCTTGTAGCGGCCGACGCGGACACCGATGACCTCGGCGGCGATGTCCTGGTCCCGGATGGCGATGAAGGCCCGCCCGAGGCCCGTGCGGAAGAGGTTGATGCCACCCAATACCACCAGGATGGCGACGGCCATGATGAGCCAGTACCAGACGAAGTCACTCTTGAAGTCGAGGCCCAGGAAGTCCGGCTTCTTGACCACGATGCTGTCGTGCTTGCCGTTGATGAAATCGACGCTCCGGAACATGTACAGCAGCGTGTACTGGGCGGCCAGCGTGGCGATGGCGAGGTAGAGGCCCTTGAGGCGCAGGGCCGGCAGGCCGAAGAACGCCCCGACGGCGGCACCGAGCACGAAGGCGGCGACCCAGGCGACCCCGTGCGGAAGGCCCGCGTCGGCCACGAGCCGGCCCGTGGTGTACCCGCCCACGCCTAAGAAGGCGCCGGTGCCGAGGCTGATCAGACCGGTGTAGCCGGTCAGGATGTTGAGCCCCACGGCGGCGACGATGGCGATGCCGGCCCGGTTGACGTTCTCGAGCCAGTAGTCCTCGAGCACGAAGGGCGCGGCGACGACCACGGCCACCATCAGCAGCAGCCGAACCCGCTCGGCCGAGGTGTGGCGGACGCGGAGGTCCCGCTCGTAGTTGGTGTGAAAGACGCCGGTGGCGGTGGCCATCGTCAGACCCGCTCGATCCGGACCTGGCCGAAGAGGCCGTAGGGCTTCACCATCAGGATCAGGATCAGCGCGATGAAGGGCACGACCTGTTGCAGGCCGTCGCCGATGTAGCCGGCGGTGTACTGGTAGAGCAGGCCGACCACGATGCCGCCCACCACGGTTCCCGCCACGGAGTCGAGGCCGCCGAGGATCACCACCGGGAAGACGAAGATCCCGAAGCCGGCGATGTCCGGCCCGACATCGGTGATCGGCGTGAGCAGCACGCCGCCGATCACCGCGGTGGCGGCGGCGAGACCCCAGGAGAAGGCAAAGATCCGGTTGACGCTGATGCCCTGGATCATCGACGCCTGCTGGTCGTCGGCCACGGCCCGCATGGCGATGCCGTGCTTCGAACGCCGGAAGAAGAACGTGAAGGCGGTGAAGACGACGGCCGAGACGGCGATGGCCAGGAGCCGGCTGGTGCCGACGCTGGCGCCGAGCACCTTCGTGCTGCCGTCGGGCAGGAAGTCGGGGGAGGGATACGGCTGCGGACCCCAGACGCCGAGGACCAACGCCTGGAGGATACCGGCCAAGCCGATGGTGACCATGATGACGGCGATGATGCTCTCGCCGATGAGCCGTCGGAGGATCAGCCGTTCGATGGCGACACCCCCGGCGATGGCCACGCCGATGGCGGCGGCGATCGAGACGGTCCAGTGCCATCCCCACACGGTGTGGAACTGGTGCACGAGGTAAGCCCCGATGAGCAGGAACTCGCCCTGGGCGAAATTGATGACGCCGGTGGCCTTGAAGATCACGACGAAGCCGAGAGCGGCCAAGGCCAGGATGGCGCCGTTGGCCAGGCCCGAGATCGTCAACTGCGTGAACTCGGTCATTTCCGTCCCCCGGCGAACAGCTTCCGGGCCCCGAGGTCCTTGGCCGAGAGCCCGTCCATCGAGACGATCTGGAGCGTGACCTCCCGCTTGGTGCGGGACCCGTCCTGGTAGGTGACCGTGCTGTGCACCGTCACCGAGTCGGCGTCACCCCGCAGGGCCTCGATGATCTCCCGGTACCGCTCCGTGATCACGTTGCGGCGGACCTTGCGGGTCCGGGTGATCTCGTCGTCGTCCGGGTCGAGTTGCTTGTGCAGCAACACGAAGCGCCGCACCCGCACACTCTCGGGCAGGTCGTCGTTGGCCCGGGCCGCTTCTTCGGAAAGCAGCTTGCGGACCTCGGGCTTGCCGGCCAGGTCGGTGTAGGTCGTGTAGCCGATGCGGTGCTGCTCGGCCCACGCCCCCGTCGTGCCGGCGTCGATCATGAGCATGGCCGTGATGTCCCGGCCACCCTCCTCCCAGAAGACCACGGCCTCTTCCAGATAGGGGGAGAACTTCAGCTTGTTCTCGATGAAGGCGGGCGAGAAGCGGGTGCCGTCGGGCATCTGCATGACGTCCTTGGCCCGGTCGATCACCACCAGGTGCCCGGTGTCGTCGAGGTAGCCGGCGTCGCCGGTGTGCAGCCATCCCTCACCGTCGACCGCCTCCGACGTCGCCTCCTCATTGGCGAAATAACCATGGAAGACCGAGGGGGACCGCAGCAGGATCTCGCCGTTCTCGGCGATCTTGATCTCGGTGCCGGGGACTGGCTTGCCGACGGTCTGGAACTTGACGTCGTCGTCCGTGTGCATGACGGCGATACCGCAGATCTCCGTCTGCCCGTAGATCTGCTTCAGGTTCACGCCGATCGCGTGGAAGAAGCGGAAAACATCGGGCCCGAGGGGAGCGCCGCCGGTGTAGCAGCGTTCGATGCGGGTGAGCCCGAGCTGGTCGCGGACCGGCCGGAGCGCCACCCAGTCGGCGACGCGATGGAGCACCCGGAGCCCGAGACCGGGTCGCTTGCCCTTCAAGCGGGCGCCGGCGTAGCGATCGCCAACGTCGTAGCCCCAGGAGAACACCGTCCGCTTCGTCCAGCCGGCCTCGCCGACCCGCACGGTGACGCTCGACAGCATCTCCTCCCAGATGCGGGGCGGGCTGAACATGACGTTGGGTCCGAGCTCGCGCAGGTTCGCCCTCTGGGTGGCGGCCTCCTCGGCGAAGCTGATGGTGAAACCCGCCTGCAGGCCGCAGGCCACCGTGATCATCTGCTCGCCGATCCAGGCCAGGGGCAGGAACGAGAGGTAGCGGTGCCCGTCCCGGATGGGATCGAGGCCGAGCAGGCTCTGGCCCATCCGCAGGAGATTGGCGTGGGACAGCATCGCCAGCTTGGGCCGTCCGGTGGTCCCGGACGTGGTGCAGATGGCGGCCACGTCGCTGCCGCGCCCGGCGGCCACCTGCTCGTCGAGCCAGCCCGGCCGGCTCTCGCCCCACTGGCGGCCCTGCGCTTCCACGGCGGTGAACTCGAGCAGGTAGGACAGGTCGTAGCTCTCCAGGCCCCGGACGTCGTAGTAGATGACCGTCTTTACCTCGGGCAGCTGCGCCTTGAGATCGACGATCTTGTCGACCTGCTCCTGGTCCTCGGCCACGACGAGCTTGACCTGGCCGTCGGTGAGGACATGGACGACCTCCTCGCCCACGCTCGTCGGGTAGAGGCCGACGGTGCAGGCGCCGAGCGACTGGACGGCGAGTTCGGCGATCAGCCACTCGGGCCGGTTGTCGCCGAGCACGGCCACCACCTCGCCGGCCTGGACGCCGAGAGAGGCGAGGCCGTGGGCGAAGTCCCGCACGCGGGCGTGGAGCTGCCGCCAGGTGAGCGGCTGCCAGATCCCGTAACGTTTCTCCTGCACGGCGATCCGCCCGTCCCCGTAGCGGCGATCGAGTTCGGCCAGCAGTTTGGGAAACGTCGTCGATTCGTCGACGGGGAGCAGTTCCGTGAGCTTGCCCCGGAGGTGAGGATTCACGCGTGGGCCTCCTGGCCGAGGTAGGCGTCGCGGACGTCCTGGTTCACGCCGACCTCGGCCGGCGTGCCGTCGGCGATGCAGCGGCCGAAGTCGAGCACGCTCACGCGGTCGGAGATGTCCATGATCACGCCCATGTCGTGCTCGATGAGCAGGGTGGTGACCCCCGCCAACTCGTTCACGTCGAGGATGAACCGGGCCATGTCCTCCTTCTCTTCGGCGTTCATGCCGGCCATCGGCTCGTCGAGCAGGAGCAGGGCGGGCTCCATGCAGAGCGCCCGGCCGAGCTCGACGCGCTTCTGGTAGCCGTAGGCCAGCGCCCCGACCTCCTTGCTGCGCACCGATTGGATCTCGAGCAGATCGATGACCTCCTCCACCAGTTCCCGCTCTTTGATCTCTTGACGCTGGGCCGGTCCAAACCAGACGAAGGACCGGAACACGCTGTGGCGCATGTGCACGTGGCGGCCGAGCATCAGGTTCTCGAGCACCGTCATGTGCTTGAACAGCTCGATGTTCTGGAAGGTGCGGGCCACCCCGAGCCGGGCGATCTCGCTGGGCTTGCTGCGGGTCAGCACCTGCGTCTTGCCGCCCTCGCCGTGGAGCACCACGCGGCCTTCCTGGGGGTGGTAGAGCCCGCTGATGCAGTTGAGGAGGCTGGACTTCCCCGCCCCGTTCGGACCGATGAGCGCATGGATATTGCCCTGCGCCACTTTGAAGCTGACGTCGTCGAGCGCCCGGACACCACCGAATCGAAGCGTCACCGAAGAGATCTCCAGTTGCAGGGCCCCGCGCTCAAGCGAACTGCCGTTCAGGTTGTGCCGGTAGGCGCGGGACACCCCGTTGCTCCCCCCACTCTGCGTGTCGTACGGCAGAGGCTACTCAGATCCGTCACGTTGCCACCGCCATCACTCTGTACAGCCAGCAGGCCCGACGGCACATTCTTCCTCGCCACCAACGTCGCGACCGACTGAGGTAGTCTCTTCGGGTTCCTTCCGGGGTAGCTCAGTGGCAGAGCGGGCGCCTGTTAAGCGCTTGGTCGGGAGTTCGAATCTCCCCCCCGGAGCGGGTAAATATGCAGGTCAGCGGCCATTTTGGGGCTGGCGATCGAGCAGCCTTGGGGTTTCTTTACCGCCGGCCGACCCGGGGCAGGGCGCCGAGCTGACCGACGAGGTGGCCCAGGTCCCGGGTCTTGTCGAGCACGCCGTCGGCCGCGTCGCCCCCGTCGGCTCGCACGGTGGACGGGTCGAGCGCCGTGAGCAGGACGATGGTGGCGTGGGGGGCGAC
>CAZCVW010000076.1:0-11793 GCA_964502185.1 uncultured Burkholderiales bacterium | reverse complement strand
CGCGGCCCAGCCGCTCCCGTCCGGTATCGACGTGGTTGCGGTGGCGGTCGAGGGCGACGCCGAACGGGCCGTCGCCGAACGGGCCCTGGATGCCGGCGTACCGATGGCCGGTTGCTCCGACGAGCCTGACGCGGTGCGCGGACTACTGGCCCTGGACGACGCCGCCCGGGAAGCGGGGATCACGCTGGCCGCCGGGTGCGGGCTCGCCCCCGGCCTGTCCGATGTGCTCGCCCGGCACGCCGCCGACGCGCTCGAGGTCGTCTCCGAGATTCACGTCGCCCGGGCCGGCTCGGCGGGACCGGCCTGCTCCCGGTGGCTGGAGCAGGCGGGGCGGGGCGTTGCCCTGGAGTGGCGGGACGGAGCCTGGGCCCGGGAGCGGGCCGGGAGCGGTCGCCAACTGGTCTGGTTCCCCAACCCCGTCGGCGGCCTCGACTGCCGGCGGGCCGGCTCCGGCCAGGCCAGCCTGCTGGTCGACGCCTTCCCCCGGATCACCCGAGCTTCGATGCGGGTCGCCCGCCACTCGTCCGGCGGAGCAGCCTCCGCCGCCACCCGCCGGCGCCGGCGGGCGGATCCGGACGGGGAATGGGGTGGGGTCCGGGTGGAGGTGCGGGGCCGCCGGGGCCGCTCCGAGGAAGTGCTGGTCTACGGGGTCGTCGACCGTATGGCCTTCGCCGCCGGGACGGTGCTGGCCCTCTCGGCCGGCTGGCTGGCCGGTCTGGGTGCGAGTCCGATCACGCGCACCGGGGCCCACGGGCTGGCCGCCCTGGTCGAGCCGGTCCCTTTCCTGGCCGAACTGGCCCGGCGGGGCGTCAAGGCGGCCGCCTTCGAAGGCGCCCGCTGAGCCCTGATCAGATCCGGAAGACGAGCTTGCCGAACAGGTCGCCGGCTTCCATCGTCCGCATCGCCTCGGGGACCTGCTCCAGCCCGGCATAGACGTGGGAGACGGGCGGGTGGATGTCGGCCCGCTCGACGAAGGTCAGCAGCCGCTTGAACTCCTCCAGCGTGCCCATGGCCGAGCCCATCACGACGAGTTCCCGGAAGAAGAGCCGGTTCAGCTCGGCCGACGGCGCCGGCCCGGTCGTCGAGCCGGCGACGACGAGCCGGCCGCCCTGGCCGAGCGACTTGATGGAATGGCCCCAGGTGGCCGCGCCCACCGTCTCGATGACGACGTCCACCCGCTTGGACACCCGGCCGCCACTGGGAATGGCCTCGGCGGCACCGATCTCCAGGGCCTTGGCCAGGGCCTCCTCCTTGCGGGAGGTCACGGTGACATGGGCCCCGGCGGCGGAGGCCAGCATGATGGCGGCGGTCGACACCCCGCCGCTGGCGCCCTGGACGAGCACCCGCTCCCCCGGCCGGACGTTGGCCTTGGTGAAGAGCATCCGGTAGGCCGTCAGCCACGCCGTTCCCAGACCGGCGGCCTCCTCGAAGCTCAGATTGGCGGGCTTGTCGACCAGGTTGGCGGCCGGAAGGGCCACCTTGGGGGCGAAGGTGCCGTCGACGTTGTCGGTCAGCATCCGGAATCCGTCACCCTCCGAGGGGAGCACCGGGTAGAAGACGACTTCCCGCCCGTCCGGGGCGATGCCCGCTCCGTCGCAGCCGAGGATGAGGGGGAGGTCGAGTGGCATGCTCGTCACGCCCTTGAGCGTCCACGTGTCGTGGGGATTCAAGGTCGCGGTGCGGACCTCGGCCACTTCCCATCCGGGAGGCGGCGTGGGCTCGGGGCGGTCACCGACCACGAGACCATCGACGAAGTCGTCCAGACCCAGTTTTTCGGCGTAGGCAGCGATCATGGGTTGGATGCTAGACCGCGCATCTCCAGCACCTGGTCAAGCCCCGTGAGGCTGAAGACTGATTTCGCCTGGTCGGTGGGGGCCTGCACGATCAGGTGCCCGTCTTCGGTGATCATCCGCTTGTGGGCCCGGACGATCACGCCGAGGCCCATGGAGTCGATGAAGCGGGTTGCGGACAGGTCGAGGACCAGCTGGTCACCCGCGCCGTCCATGGCCTCGGCCAGGCGCTCCCAGAGCAACGGGGCGGTGAGCACATCGATCTCGCCCCGCACTGAAACGACCAGCTCTTTGCCGGACCCTGTGATCTCGGCGCTGAAGTCGTCCGGCTCCTTGAACGACTCGGGGACCTCCAGGCTCACGCCCGCCTCCTCCGTCCGATCGTGTATGGGGACCGGGGCTCAGACTACAGACAGGAGACCGTCCGAAACCGCTCTGCGGAAGATCACGCCCCACCCGGCCAGGGCTGCCGAAAGTGCTGGTCACGATCGAGCGAGAGCGCGCAGTTATGTGCTCTGGATCAGGGCCGCTGGAGCGTTGTTCAGCTGCCGGCGGCGGGCGGCGCCAGCCGGGCGGGGACGATCTCGACGGCGAACGGCGACTCGGTGCGGTAGACGGCGTCGCCGACCGTGCTGGCCTCCTCGACGTAGACGCCGTCCTGGAGCCGGAAGACCGTGAGGCTCGGTTCCTCGGGGTCGATCACCCAGTACACCGGGACTCCCGCCCTCTGGTAGGCGAGCCGCTTCGTCCCGAGGTCCGTGAGGCGGGTCGAGGGCGAGAGGAGCTCGATCACGAGGAGGGGCGCGGCCCGCTCGAGACTCTTCGGCCCGACGTCGGCCCGCCTGGCGACGAGCAGGTCCGGCTGCAGGACGGTGGTCGGGTCGACCACGTAGTCGAAGGGCGCGGCGAGCACGACCAGCTCCGGGCCGATGGCACCGTGCAGCAGCACCAGGAGCTCAGTGACCGCAGCCTGGTGCTGGTAACCCGGGGACGGCGTCACGAGCAGCGCGCCGTCGACGATCTCATAGCGGTGGCCGTCATCGGGCAACTCCGTGAGGTCGTCGCGGGTGAGCGGAGCACCCCAGGGCAGGGCCATGAACGCAGTGTACGACGCACGCCCGCGCCAACCTTTGCCGATTCCCTGCGACTGTCCCAAACGACCGCCCCGTAGCGACAGTACCGAGCGGGTGAAGCGCCCGACGGACCGAGGACCAGCGATCCGGTGGGTGGTTGTCCTCGGACGGGAGGCCGGACAGAATGCTCTGCGCTGGAGTCGGTCGAGGGGGGTTAGGTGTCAGACCGTCCTGCATCGGATCTGATATTCGCTGGCTCGGTGCCGGAGTTGTACGACCGACATCTGGTGCCGCTGATCTTTCATCCCTACGCCGACGATCTCGTGGCTCGCCTTCGAGATCTCGACGTCGGGTCGATACTCGAGGTCGCTGCGGGCAGCGGTGTGGTGACCCGAGCCATGGCGGCTGGTCTGCCTGCATCGGTGTCGATCACCGCTACGGATCTGAGTCAACCCATGATCGATTACGGCCAATCGGTCGGCACGTCGCGCCCGGTGGTGTGGCAGAACGGGGACGTGATGGATCTGCCGTTCGGTGACGCCAGTTTCGACGCGGTGGTGTGCCAGTTCGGGGTGATGTTCTTCCCCGATCGGCCGGCCGCGTTCGCCGAGGTGGCTCGGGTGCTGCGCCCCGGTGGCGTGTTCTTGTTCAATGTGTGGGACGCGATCGAGCACAATGAGTTCGCGGCGGTGGTCACCGCGGCGGTCGGTGGCTTGTTTGCCGACGATCCGCCGCTCTTTCTGGCCCGCACGCCGTACGGCTATTTCGACGAGGCCACGATCCAGGCCGATATCGCAGCCGGTGGATTCGTTTCACCGGCGACCGTCGCAGTTTTGGAGGCTCGGAGCCGGGCACGGTCGGCCAACGTCCCTGCGATCGCCTTCTGCCAGGGCACGCCCTTGCGCAACGAGATCGAAGCCCGACACCCATCGCGTCTTGCCGAAGCAACCGCGGTGGCGGCAGCGGCCATCGAAGAACGCTTCGGAAAGACAGATGTCGACGGCAAGATCCGCGGCTTCGTCATCTCCGCCATCAAGCCCCTCACCGCGTAGGGACTGCCGGACCGTGACATGAGCGCACTTCCGAAGGCTGGCGCGCGGTAGCTCATTAGTGTCGGGCGAGCCCGCGTCGGCTTGCCTAGTTGTCCGGGCTGTTGAACCCGAACCCGCCGATTTGGATGCCGGTTGTGGCGTCGACCGCCGTGAGTGAGACGGGCTCTTTGGCGCAGGGATCGGGAGGTACGGGCGTTTCCCCAGTCCCGCCCCGTCCCGTCCGGGAGAAGGCGGCGTGGTCCTCCAGGAAACTCAGCGCCGCCCGCACAGCGCTGTCATGCGCCGCCCGCACCTCCGTCGCCACCTCGGCATCGCCGAAGGCGCCCACGAGGGACACGCTCTTGGGCGGGGAGAACGACAAGGCGAACCCCGTCACCACCGTCCGCTTCGCGTCGTGCCGGTAGGGCACCACCAACGGCGCCCCCGAGACCGGGTGGCGACCCTCGTCGAACAGGACGGCCAACTGGCCTTCCTCCACCGGCCCCGACAGACCCAGCCGCGCCGCGCCCGAACCGACCCACACGCCCGGCTCCTGGCCGTGAGAGACGAAGTAGTCCTCCACCGAGACCTGGTGGTCGAAGTACCGCCAGCTCCCCAACGTCATCGGGACCAACCCGTTCAGAGCGCTCCCACCCCCTTGCCGCACCCCCGGTGCAGAGGTCACGCGCCGGGGCCGGAGGACGATGACACCACTCGACCAGCCCCTCCCGTGGGAGGAGCCGGACGAGGTCGTCCCAGCTGCCGCCGGATCCCCGCCGGGATCCGAGTCTCAGCCGAGCCCGATCAAGCGGGTCGGGGAAGGCTCGAAGGGCGCGGTGAGTACCGACTCCCTTAGGACCCACTGCCCGGCCGGCCACGAGTCGCGCTTCGTTCGGGCAGCACTCGCCCGAAGGCCGCTTCGTCCTTCCTAGAACCGGTCCCCGAGCGAGAGTCGCCGGTGCTCGGCCCGGGCCCGGGCGTCGGCTGCGCTGGCCCCGTAGCGGTTGAGCATCGCCCGGGACTTCCACCCGGCCAGGCGCATCAGGCCGGTCTCGGAACCGCCCTCGGACAGCCAGCTGTGGGCGAAGGTGTGCCGCAGCTGGTGCGGATGGAGTCCCTCGATGCCCGCCTGCCGTCCCCGGCGCTGGAGCACCTGGCGCACCCCCGAGGGCGTGAGCGGCCCCTTGGGGCCCAGCCACACCCCCGCTGCCTTCGCCTGCGCATGCCGGACCCGCATCCGGAAGTACCGGTCCAGCGCCTGACAGGTCTTGTCGCCCAGCTGGAGTACCCGCGGGCGTCGGCCCTTCCCCAGCACGACCAGCGCTCCCTGCTCGAGGTCGACGTCGTCGAGGGTGAGGCCGGCCACCTCGGCCAGCCGGGCCCCGGTGTCGAGGAAGACTCGGATCAAAGCGTCGTCCCGGCGGTCCTCCAGGGCCTTGCCCCGGCAGGTCGCGAGCAGCGCACGTATCTGCTCTTCCGAGAGGACCGGAACGGGCTTCTCGGGCACCATCGGCGGCGACATACGGGTCATCGGGCTGAGGGTGATCTCGCCCTCTTCCTCCAGCCATCCGAACAGCCGCTGGAGGGCCCGGAAGCGGACGGAGGCTGTCCCGGGCCGGGCCCGCGCCAGGATGGCCTCGATCCACAGCTCGACGTGCTCCCGGGTGATCGCCGCCGCGTCCGTCCTGATCCCATGCTCCACCAGGAAAGCGAGGAACTGCCGGGCGGACTCCGAGTAGGTCTCGATCGTCCGGGGCGCCTTGTTGGCAGCCCGCAGCGACAGCTCCCAACTCGGCAGCAGCACGATGAGGTCGCCAGCAGCCGGAGCGGCCACCCGGTCGGTACGCTTGACCATGTGGAGCCTCCCAGCCGAGCCCTTCCGAACCCCCGAATGAGCCATTTCGCGGGCCCCACAAAGGTATCAGTTATCTCCTCTGCCAGCGGTGTAGCATGGGCCGGAGAGCCGAAAGGAAAGGTAAAAGAGCAGGTCAGAGGCTACACATCATGGGGACGTAGCTCAGTTGGCTAGAGCACCTGCTTTGCAAGCAGGAAGTCGTGGGTTCGAGTCCCATCGTCTCCACCGTAAAAGCCCTGCTCAGCAGGGCTTTTTGTTTGCCCTGGCTCCTGTTCGTCGCCGCCGATCCCGCGGAAATCCCGCGACGCTCCGCGCATCATCTGATCAAGCCCGTCCATCAGTGAGTCATCGAGGCCGGGAAACAGGTGGCCGTAGCGGTCCAGGGTGACCCGGATCGTGGAGTGCCCGAGGCGGGCCTGGATCGCCTTGGGATGGGCGCCCTGGGCGATGAGGAGGGCGGCACAGGTGTGGCGGAGATCGTGGACGCGCACGCCCGGGTCGAGGCCGGCGGCCTTGAGGGCGGGGCCCCAGGCCGAGCGTCGGAAGTTGGACCTCCGGAGGAGGGCGCCTCCGGCGGCGGTGAAGACGAGACCGTCCGGGCTGCTGGGACCGTAGGCCTTGAGGTGAGCGGTGAATTGGTCAGCGAGAGCGGCCGGGAACCTGACCGCCCGCTTTGAGGCCGCCGTCTTCGGGGCTCCGAAGGAGTGGGCGCCGTCGACCTCGGTGAGGATTTCGAGGACGAAGATTCGGCGGTGCAGGAGGTCGAGGTGCTTCATGCGCAGGCCAGCGAGTTCGCCCCACCGGAGGCCGGTGTAGGCAGCGGTGCTCACCAGGGCCCGGTAGCGGGGGTTGATGGCGTCGGCCAGGCGCTCGACCTCCGCGGGGTCGAGGAAGTGCATCTCCTCGGAGCTTGACCGAGGCAGTTCGACGCCAGTGCAGGGCGAGCGGCTGATCATGTCGCTCTCCACCGCTGCCCGGAAGATCCGAGAGAGGACCCGGTAGGTGGCGATCACGGTTCCCGGAGCGAGTCCCGAGGCGCTGAGCCGGCCGACCCAGTTCCGGACGTCGGCCTGCCGGACCGCCGTGAGCGGGGTCGGGCCGAACTCGGGGAGGACGTAGCGCGTGAGGAGCATCTCGTACAGGCTCCTGGTCGAGACGCGCAGGTGCAGCGCCCCGGCCATGAATTCGCTCGCCCAGTCCTCGAACCGGATGCGGCCGAGCGCTGGATCACGCCATGACCCCCGGTCGACGTCGGACCGCACTGTGGCCAGGAAGCGGTCGGCGTCCACCTTCCTGGGGAACGTCCTGCCCCGTTCCCGTCCCGACGGGTCCCGGTAGCGGGCCTCCCAGCCGCGTCCGGAGCGGGCTTTCCGTACGTGTCCCATCGTGCCTCCCGGCTATCCCGATGCTGACGACTGTCCGGGCGGCTCGGGAACTGGGCGGGGCCGCGACCGCCGCTCCATGTTCCCCGCCGCCCGAGCGGGACGCAATCCCGGGCGGCTTGTCATCGGCCGGCGCTCGGGAGGGTCTTCGTCGACCGAAAGCGTGTCGAGCCACTCGGCCAGTCGATCCGGGTCGAAGCGGAGTCGGTTCCCGAGCTTGAGGTAGGGGATGCGGCGCTCGAAGACGAGCCGGCGGACGTGGCGCTCGGTGATGCCGAGGTAGGCGGCGACGCCAGTGATGTCGAGCAGCGGAGCCTTGCCGGAGTTCTCGGCGGAGCTGATCATGCGGGCTTGCTCCTGAGATTCTCCAGTACCTCGACCTGCTGGGCGACGATCTGGTGGGCCTGTCGCCGCGACCCGTCCTCTGCGGTCCACTCCCTCTGGTCGAGTCGACCTTGGGCCCGGAGCAGCTGCCCCTTCCGCAGGTCCGTTCCGTGTTCGGCTGCGGCTCCAAAGGCGACCACGTCGATGAAGAGGGCGTCGTGGCCGTGGCCGCGACGGACGGCAAGGCGCAGGGTGCAGAACGAGCGGCCGTTCTTGGCGTTCCGGGTATCGGCGTCCCGGGTGAGACGTCCGACGATCTCGACCCGGTTGTCGTCCTCGTCGGCCCGGCGAGGGGGCAGGAACGACGGTCGGTTAGCGAGCGCGGTCCACAGCAGGGCCTCGATGGCCCACGCCGGCACTACCTGCCGGCGGCCGGCGGGGATGGTACGGAGGTTGCCCTCCCGCACCAGGGCGTACGCCTTGGTGCGGGAGATCCCAAGGAGACGGGCGGCGTCCTCGACGCTGTAGACGATGGGTTCGGCCATGGTTCCTCCTTGCTCGGCGTCACACGCCTGACGAGCGGGGCGCCGCCCGGGACCGATCACGCGACGTCTGCCGAAGCCGCCAGGTCGGCCTCGGCCCGTTGGCGGCTGCGCTCCACGGCATCGGGTCGGCGGCCCTCGGCCGCGGCCAGCGTCGGGGTTGAGACACCGAGGACCCGGTAGAGCAGGATGAGCCGGCCGCCCCGCTTCGAGACCCGACCGGATCGAACCGCCTCGGAAACGAGGTCGATCAGCTCCTCGGAGGCGGCGGTGCGGTTCGCGGCGCTGAACCGCTCCTCCTCGAAGGGGATCTCCTGGCCGAGGCGATCGGCGAGGCGCCGCTGGCGTGCGAGCTTCCGCCACACGTGCTGGCGCACGTCGAGGAGGACGTTGGCGGCGATGCGCTGGGGACGACGGTCGAACGGGTAGCAGCGGATCCGCTCCAGTGCCACGGTGATGACCTCGCTGGCCAGATCGTCCGCCCCGTGCCTCGGATGGCACGACCGGATGATCCCCTTGAGGCCGGGAAGGAGGGCGTGGAGGAGGACCTGGGCGGCGAGTGCCTCACCCGGTGCCCGTCGGGCAAGCGAGGCGAGCACGGCGTCGCCAGCGGCGAGGTCTTCGCGGTTGTTGGCCACGGTCAGTACGCCGGCGAGGTTCTCGATCTGAGCAAGGGCCGAGTCGGCCTTCCTCCAGGTCTGGAAGCTGCGCTCGGCCGCTGGGTCCTGGGCCAGCACCAGCCACTCGTTCTCGAGGGCGGCGAGGATCGGGATGTGCATAGTGACCTCCTGGTCGAACCTGCGTGTGCAGGCGACCCGGAGCGTCCGAAAACCCCCTGAGCGCGAATCTCAACGCCTCTCAACGTGAGCCCCGACGGGACGGCGTGAACGACCCCGGAGGCTGACGGAAACCTCAACGCGAACCTCAACGATGCTGCTCAGCGCCACTATCCAGCTGTTGAGGGGGTGACTTGCTCGGGCGTCCTTAGCCCGACGGGGCGCCTCTCTAGGGGACGGCGGCGACCGAGACGACGCCGGCGGCGGGGGGTGAGGCGCCGAGGGAGCCGGCGAAGGGGAGGTTGGAGAAGTTGAAGATGCCTCCGTCTTCGCCGACCATGAGGTAGCCGTCGCCGAAGCGGACCATGCCGGTGATGGGCCGGTTGAGTCGCACGGCGCCGAGGGATCCTTTGAAGGGGGCGTCGAAGGCGAAGATGCCGCCGTCGGAGGCGACGAGCCAGTAGCCGTTGCCGTCTCCGTCGGGTACGAGGGATTGGACGGGGGCGTTGAGGCGCTGGCCGCCCATCGACCCGGCGTAGCGGGCGTCGCCGAAGGCGAAGATGCCGCCGTCGGAGGCGACCATGTAGTAGCCGTTGCCGCTGGGGGTGGGGACGGAGTCGAGCACCGGGCCGTTGAGGGCCACTTCGGATACGTCGCCGAGGTCCTTGGCGGTGCCGAAGGCCATGGCGCGGCCGCGGGTGGTGAAGATCCAGTAGCCGGCGCCGTCGGGGGTGGCGGAGAGGCTGGTCACTTTCTCGCCCCGGGCCAGGACCGTCGGGTCTGCGTTGCCGAGGTGGCGGGCGTCGCCCCGCACGCCGACCACGCCGGCTTCGTTGACCACCCAGTAGCCCTTGCCGGTGGGAGTCGGTTCCAGGTCGGCGGCCTTGATGGTGGTCACGTCACCGTGCCGTTCGGCCGTCCCGAAGGGGTAGACCTGGCCGTCGGCGGCCAGCATCCAATACCCGGGCTTGGTGGAGGCTTTGCCCACCCCGGCGCCCCGCTGGGTGTCGTCGCCCGCGGGGGGCGTCGCCGCCGGGGACGTGGTGGTCGTGGTCGAACCGGCCCCGGGGTCGACCGGCGGCACCGAAGGGCCGAAAGGCTCCCCTACGGCCAGGACCAGGTTGGAGCCCCGGTCGAGGGCGAGACCGGCGGCGTGGAGCTTGGTGCTGGGGGTGGCCCCGTACGGAGGGCTCCACTCCAGGTCGTAACGGGCGGCGCCCAATACCTCCGGTCGGAACACCCCCTTGCCGGTCAGGTCCTCGTTGTAGGTGACCAGGCGCGCGGGGATGTCCGCCGCCAGCGTCGTGTCCATCTGCCCGACCATCGACAGCTCGAAGCTCCCGGCCTTGTCCCGGCCGTCGAGGCCCACCACCCGGACGTTGACCGCACCGGCCGCCGGGGTGCTCAGCTCCAGGTCCCGCCCTCGGGGGAGGTCGGCCTCGCTGGTGGTCAAGGACCAGTACCGGAACGGGCCGTTCGTCTCGTCGTCGGTGTTGTCGTAGCGCAGCGTGAGTGTTCCGCGGCCCGTCGTACCGGCGGGGAGCGAGAAGCGGCCTTCGCCGTCCGTTCTGACGTCGCGGTACCAGGGCGGATCAGAGGGGTTGGCGAACGCCATCCTGAGACCGGGGAAGGGGTTGCCGGCCCCGTCCCTGACCCGGCCCGCCATGTGGCTGACCGGCGGAAGGGCCACCAGCATGCCTTCGGCCGAGGCGGCGACCGTGGCCGTATAGGTCGGCGCCGTTCCCGATACGGGCTTGACCTCGACCCGCACGGAGGGCGCTCCGGCCAGGACGACACCCGCCATGGTGCCGTCGCTCCCGGTGGTCCCCGAGCTTCCGGCGGCGACCAGGGCGCTCACACCGGGCGCCACCTCGACGGCGACAGGCGCGGACTCCGGCCCACTCCCGGTCACGCTCACGGAGGCGCCGGGCACGGGGTTTCCGGCGGCGTCGACGACCCGGACCGGGAAGGGCGTCCCGGGAATGTCCATGTCGAGCGTGCGTCCCCCGGCGGGAAGGTGGAAGTCCGCGATGCTCACCGTGCCGTGCCGGTAGCCGCCGCCGCTTGACCCCCCGGATACGTAGGTCCACAACTGGTAGCGACCTACCGGCCCGTTCACCCGGTAGTCGCCGTCCGCCTCGCTGTGCCCGCCGGAGGTCGACGTGCGCTCGTTGCTCAGGTAGGACTGCGAGTGGGACGCTGGCTGGCCGAAGATTCTCATGCGCCCGCTGAGCGCCACGGTGGGCCGCAGGACGACATCGATCCTCGCCGGGATACGATCACCGATCGGGAAGATCTCGGCGATGGCGTCCCCAACCGGCAACAGCGCACCACCCACACTGCCGGTGAGGTCGGCGGTGGCCAGGCCACTCAAGGTGACCAGACCGTTGGTGTCGGTGTGGCCGGAGGCGTACGTGGTCGCCGAAGCTCGCCGCCCGGCGACCAGGTCGAAGGACGACGTGCAGGGCTGGCGGCTGCCTGTCAGGCTCGGCTGTCTACCCCCGGGGACAGGTGCCCGGCAGCTGGCGCCGCCGCTCAGTCGCACCTCGGCGGCCGCCACCCGCTCACCGGTCGGGTCGCTCACCGCCACCCGGACCTCGTGGATGGGGAAGAGGATGTCGGCCGTCTGGTCGCCCGTGATCTCGTAGTCGTCCACCCACGCGACGCCCGGCCCGCTGCCGCCGCGGACTTCGAGGGTGTACTTCCCGGGGATGACGGTGAGGACGAAGGTGCCGTCCGCCCCGGTCCTCGCGGAGGCCGCGCTGGCATTGAGGGTGACGAAGACACCGGACACCGGGTTCCCGGCCGCGTCGCGGACCGTGCCCCGGAGATGGGCCGGGCGCACCACGGCCACGTCGAGAGTGGAGTCGGCGGCGACGGCGACGTTCTCGATCTTCGCCCCCCAGCGCCGGCCGGCGCTGTCGGCTGCGACGGCGAGGTCGTAGTCGCCGGTTGGGACCCCGACCTGGTAGCGGCCGGCCCCGTCGGCCACAACCCGGGCCGCCACGGGCCCGCCGGAG
>CAZCVW010000075.1:0-11796 GCA_964502185.1 uncultured Burkholderiales bacterium | reverse complement strand
ATCGCGGTACTGGCCGCCCTGGGGCCGCTCCCGTTCGGGCGCCTGCGTCGAGCCCGACGGGCCGGCGGAGGCGCCGTCGCCGCCGACGGAGGCGGGCTCAGCCGAAGAACGAGCCGATTCCCCGGTCGCCTCGGACGGCTGGGACTCGCCGCGCTGGGACTCGCCTTCGGCGAAGCGGAGACGCTGAGGCAGAGCGGCGTTGGCCGGGTCTGCTTCGGGGCTGGACGGCGGGGGCGCCGCCGGGGCCGGGGCGGTCTCGGCCCGGGCCTCCTCGACCTTCGCTTCCGCCGCCACCCGGGCTTCCGCCGGAGCGGGCGGCACCTCGGTGGAGGTTTCGGAGGCGGAGGCTGAGCCTTCCGAGGCGGTGGCGTCGCCGTTGACCGTCGCGGCCTTCCGCCTCGTGGTGCGGGTCTTCTTCGGCTTTTCGCCGCTCGGCTCGGGGATGCTCTCGCCGCCGCCGGTCGCCTTGGCCAGGATCGCCTCGATGAGGTCCGCCTTGCGGAGTCGCGTTCCCCCACGCACGCCCATGGCCGTCGCGATCGAATGCAGCTCGTCGCGATCCCGGCCGCCGAGGACGGCTCGTTCGGCGGAGAACTCCCCGGTTTCGGTTGTACTCATCGGTGGACCTTCTTTCCGTTCTGGCTGTTGCTCTCGCCCCGGACTCCATCATCGGCGGCGTCGCCGACGGGGCGGGGCATGCTCTCCATGGCCCGGCTCACGACCAATTCGATGACCTGGGCCAGCGTCGCGTCCAGGCTGTAGGAGGGAACGATTGGAACGCCCCGCTCCAAGGCCAGCGACTTGATGTAGCGCTGGATCTTGCGGATGTTGCCGAAGAACTCGACGTAGCGGTCGGAGGGACGGGCCCGGGACTCGTGCGCCCGCAGCATGAAGTGCGAGCGGTGAACTTCGGCGTCGTCGATGGTGAGGACGAGCGGAACGACGACGGCATCGGTGAATTCGGCCGGGTCGACGAACCCCGGGACCAGGTGGGCCCCTTCCAGGATCAGGTCGGTGCCCTCCACGATGGCCCGCCGGATCAGGGCGTGGGCCCCGACCGCCACCGCCGCCACCTGGTCGCGGAACCCGATGATCACGGGATCGGCGCTCCGGGGCAGCGGGCCCCGGACGAGGTGCACGGCATCGAAGCTCGAGGTGTGGAGCGTCGGCATCAGCTCCTCGGAGAACATCGAGCGCATGACTTCCCGGATGGCGTCACATGGGATGATGCGGGTGATGCCGAGCCGCCCGGCCAGCTGGGTGGCCACCGTCGACTTCCCGACCCCGGTGGCGCCGCCGATCAGGATGATGAGCGGGCGGTCGATGTTGTTCACCAGTTGCCACTTGGCGAACGATTCGGCGTACCGCTCCCCGACCTCGTCGACCAGCACCTTCTCGGCCAGCTCGGAAAGTTCGGCCCGGGTGATGGCATCTTCCGGTCGTTCGTGGAGTCGCTCCTCGATGCGCTCGGCCACGTGGAAGGCCCGAGCGGGGGAGAGTCCCGTGGCCATTATCGAACTGGCCATGAGGCCCTTCGAATACGGGAGTGCGTGCTCCTCGTCGGAGATCACGATGTGGCGGGGAGTCTGGGTCATTGGGCTGTTCTTATCGAGACCCGTTCGCTTGGAATCGTTCCCCCGCCCGCTCGGCGAGGTCCCGGATGAGACCGTCGATCGGACCGTCACCCCCGGTGACCATCAGTTGGTTATCGGAGAAGACGACCCCCATCCCCCGTTCCAGAGCGAACTCTGTAGCGAGGTCCACCGCCGCTGCTTTCAGTTCGGTGACGAGCACCTCAGCCGGGCCGGCGGCAGCCAACTCGACAGCGAGCCGGGAGCGGTTCGCCAGTGCGGAGCTGAAGCCGACAACCGAAGCGCCGTGGCTCTCGAGGTGGGCCGCCAGTTTCCCCGCCACGGCTCCCGGGGCCGTAGTGACGAAAAAGACGGATTTCCCGGAAATCGGTCCGAGTGGTCGCGGACGAAAAGTGGTGCGTACGACCGGAACCCCTGGGACCAGCCCCCGGAGACGTTCCTCGAGGGCCGCCACCGCGCCCAAATCGGCAAGCGGTTGTTCTACCATTGTAATCACGATCAGATCGGCCAGCAACAAGGGGTAAACCCCCAGATAACCGGTGACGAGCTCCGGATCGGCGGCCGCCGTCGCGCCCACCACGCACACGGTGACATCGGCCTCGACGGGCGGGATGGCCGTCCCCGAGCCCTCGAAGACGAGGAGTGGCTCGGGCCGGGCGTTGGCCAGGGCCACACCCCGGGCGAACGTTGCGCTGACCGGCTCCCCCGCCAGACCGCCCCCGCAGCGGCGGGTTCCGACGGTGGCCACGCCGGCGGTCAACGCGTCCTCCAGATGGTCGCTCGCCGCGTGGCGGCCGGAACGGGCCAGTTCGAGCAGTGCCTCCGGTGTGAGGGGGAACGTGGTGGGGTCGATGAGCTCCGGCTCCTCCGGTCCGCCCCGACCCATGGCCACCACCACCGGGGGCGTGCCCGCCGCGGCCAGGGTGCGGGCGATCTCGGCCGCCACCGCCGTCTTACCCGTCCGCTTCCCGGTGCCGATGACGGCGATGGACGGTTTCGTCGCCAGCCGGGGCCGGGGCGGCGGCTCGAACGAGAACCCCGCTCCCCGGTAAGGGATGCCGTGGCTCAGTGTGTGGGCGGCGAGGAGCATCCGGGACCGGGAGTCGAGCACCGGGGCGTCGGAGAGATCGAACACCTCCTCGGCGGTGAGGTTGCTGGCGGTGAGGTTGCTGGCGAGCGCGTTCCGCAGCGCTTCGAGGGGCGTCGCCCCCGACACGACGGCGCCTGCGCCGTAATCGGGGTCGCGGCCCGCCTGGCCGATCTTCTCGGTGCCTCCGAGCAGGGCGACTCCCACGATCTCCCGGCCGGTGGCCCGCAACTCCTCGAGGGCGGCCCGGACCACAGGTGGGTAGTGCTCGCCGTCGACGAGTACGAGCGTGCGCAACGAGACACCACTGGGGAGAAGCGGGACGGCCGTGGCCGGAACCTCACACGCGAGCCGCTCGAGGGTGAAGAGAGCGGGAACTTCCCGATGGTACCCCCCAGCGGCGAGCAGCTAGGCGACGGGTTCCCGCTGGAGGAGCCGGGCCATGAGCTCGTGGCCGACGACTGGGGTGCAGTCGGCCGTGCCGGATTCGGTGTAGACGCCGCCCGGGCCGGGCGTCGTCGAGTCGTAGAGGAGGTACGGCACCGCGTCCGACGTGTGGGTGCGCAGCGCGCACGGGGTCGGGTGGTCGGGGAGAAGCAGCATCCGCCACGGACCCATCGTGTCGAGCTTCTCGACGAGGGGGCCGATGACGCGCCGGTCCCAGTTCTCCAGGGCCTCCACCTTGCGGCCGGGCTCCCCGTTGTGGCCGGCCTCGTCGGACGCTTCGATGTGGATCACGAACAGTTCCCGGTCGGCCAGGCTGGCCAGGGCGGCATCCCGCTTGGCCTCGTAGTTCGTGTCGTAGTAGCCGGTGGCGCCCTCCACCTCGACGGGGTCGATGCCGGACAGCACGCCGAGCCCGCGGACCAGGTCGACGGCCGTCACCAGGCGCCCGGAGATGCCGAAGCGCTCGGAGAAGGCGGGCAGGGCGGGGCGGGTCCCCTGGCCCCAGAGCCAGATCTGGGTGGCCTGGGCCGAAAGCTCGGCCGCCTTCTTCCGCACGATCTCCTTCGACTCCTCCATCAACCGCACCAGCTCGGCCGAGGCTGGGCCCGACGGGCCGATGGCCGTCTGGTTGGTCAGGTCATGGGGCGGGGTGCAGTTGGCGTCGCCGAGGGCGGCGGGCGCCACCATCACGTGGCGGTACATGACCCCCGGGTAGAACCAGATCCCGTCCCGGCCGTTGCCGAGGGCGGCGTCGACGGCCTCGATGATCGGTGTCGACAGCTCGGTGGGGATGTGGCCGGCGGAGAAGTCGACCATGGTGCCGGTGGCGTCGTCGACAGTCACCAGGTTGCACCGGTAGGCGACCTGGCCGGGCTGCAGGTCGACGCCCATGGCCGCCGCCTCGATCGGGGCCCGGCCGGTGTGGTATCGGCCGGGGTCGTAGCCGAGGATCGACATGTTGCCGACGTCGGAACCCGGGGGCAGGCCCGCCGGGATCGTGGCCGCCCGACCGACTTCCCCACGGGCCGCCAGGCGGGCCAGGTTGGGCATGGAGGCGGCTTCCAGGGGCGTCCGCCCCCCGAGCTCGGCCAGCGGCTCGTCGGAGGCTCCGTCGGGGATGCAGACCACGTAGCGCATGGTCGCGATGGTACGGGCTGGGGCGACGATCAGGTCCCCACCCACTCATCTCGTTGGGCCACCTATCCTCGTGCGTATGCGTCCCCGTGCTCTGGTGCTCGCCCTCGCCCTCCTCGCCGCCGCCTGCGGGGGCGACGACGACCCGGCCGACGAAGCCACGAGGACTCGGAACAACGGCTCCTCGGGCACCACCGGGCGCCCCACCGCGCTCCCGAGCGTCACGACGCCCACCACCGCCGCCCCGCCGACCACGACCCCGCCCGCGCCGGTGCCGTTCGGCGACGTGCGGGTGAAGCCGACCCGGGTGGCGGTCCTCGACCAGCCGGTGGCCCTGGCCCAGCGGGCCGGCGACGACACCTTCTACGTGGCCGAGAAGACCGGCCGGGTCCGGGCCGTCCGCGGCGGCAACGTGGACGGCACGCCCGTGCTCGACCTGTCGAACCAGGTGTCCAACGGGGGGGAGCAGGGGCTCCTCGGGATCACCTTCTCGCCCGACGGGAACCTGCTCTACGCCAGCTTCACCAATACGGCCGGCGACTCCCGCTTGTGGGAGTACGCGTTCCGGGACGGCCGGGCGGACAGCGGCACGAAGCGTGAGCTGCTGGCTGTTCAACAGCCCTACGCCAACCACAACGGCGGTCAGGTGATTTTCGGGCCCGACGGACTCCTGTACTTCTTCCTGGGTGACGGAGGCTTGGGCAACGATCCTCATGGAAACGGCCAGAACCTCGGGACGCTGCTGGGGAAGGTGCTCCGGCTCGACCCGAAACCGACTTCCTCACCGGGATCTGGGAGCCTGCCCTACACCATCCCGGCCGACAATCCCTTCGTCGGCCGAGCCGGGGCCCGGGGCGAGATCTATTCGTACGGGCTGCGCAACCCGTGGCGGAACTCCTTCGACCGCGGGACCGGGGACCTGTGGATCGGCGACGTCGGCCAGAGCGCCCTGGAAGAGATCGACTTCACGCCCAGCGGGGCGGGGCGGGGCGCCAACTTCGGCTGGGCCACCCGGGAGGGAACGAAGCCGGGGCCGAGACCGATTCCGGCGGCCGGCAACGCGGTGGACCCGGTCCACGAATACCCAACCTCCGACGGATGCGCCGTCACCGGCGGTTACGTCTACCGGGGCAGCCGGATCCCCGGGCTGACGGGCATCTACGTGTTCGGCGACTTCTGCAACGGCCGCCTGCAGGGGCTGCGGATGGCGGGCGGGACCGCGGCCGAACACCGGGATCTCGGCGTCATCGCCGAGAACCTCTCCTCGTTCGGGGAGGACTCGACCGGCGAGCTCTACGCGCTGTCGCTCTCCGGCACGCTCTTCCGGATCGATCCGGCGTAGGCGCGTTCGTCACGGGTGGCCACAGTGGCGCGGTGGCTTCCGATGTTCCCGCTCGGGAGCGTGCTCCTGCCCTACGCCCACCTCCCCCTGCACATCTTCGAGGAGCGCTACCGGGCGCTGGCCCGGGACTGCCTGGCCTCCGACCGCGAGTTCGGCGTCGTACTCATCGAGCGGGGCAGTGAAGTCGGCGGGGGCGACGTGCGCTTCACCATCGGCACCGTGGCCCGTATCGTCCAGGCCGTCGAGTTGCCCGACGGCCGCTGGCTGCTCGATTCGATCGGCGGCGACCGCATCCGGGTTCTCCGATGGCTGCCGGAGGATCCGTATCCGTGTGCCGAGGTGGAGGCGGTGGCCGACCCGCCCCCCGGCCCCGAGGCGGCGGGACTGCGGGACGCGGTCGAGAAACGGCTGCGCCAGGTGCTCGCCCTCCAGGTGGAGATGGGCTATCCGGCGCCGTCGGCCACGATCACCCTTGTCGCCGACCCGGGCCGGGCCGCCTTCGAAGCGGCGGTCATCTCTCCCCTCGGCCCGCTCGACACCCAGTACCTGCTGGAAGATCCGACGGCCGAGGCCCGGCTCGAGCGCCTGTGCACCGTGCTGGAGGACGCCCGGGAGGTGCTCTCCCGCCGCATCGCCGAAGGGTGACTGCTGTATCTCTTTACAGGCCCAGTTCGGCAGCGACGGCGGCGGCGACCGGCTCGATTGCCGGGCCGAGCTCGACGACCGACGAGATGGCCCGCTCCGGGTCCTTCAGGCCGTGGCCGGTGAGGGTGCACACGACCGTCTCGCCCGGCTGGACCAGGCCGCCCTCGACGGCCCGCAACAGCCCGGCCACCGAGGCGGCCGAGGCGGGCTCCACGAAGACGCCTTCGGTGGCCGCCAGGAGCCGGTAGGCGTCGAGGATCTCCTCGTCCGTCACGGCGCCGATGGTTCCCCCCGATTCGTCGCGGGCGCCGATGGCGCCCTCCCAGGAGGCGGGGTTGCCGATGCGGATGGCGGTGGCCACCGTCTCGGGGTGGGTCACGGGCTCGCCGGAGACGAGCGGGGCCGACCCGGCCGCCTGCCAGCCGAGCATGCGGGGGAGACGCTTGGCCCGCCCGGCTTTGTGATCCTCCCGGTAGCCCCGCCAGTAGGCGGTGATGTTGCCGGCGTTGCCCACCGGGATGCAGTGGACGTCGGGGGCGTCACCGAGCACGTCGACGATCTCGAAGGCGGCCGTCTTCTGCCCTTCGAGCCGGTAGGGGTTCACCGAGTTGACCAGCGTGACGGTCTGGCAGGCGGCCAGTTCCCGCACCACGGTGAGGGCCTGGTCGAAGTTGCCCCGCACCTGGATCACCTTGGCGCCGTGGATGAGCGCCTGGGCCAGTTTCCCCAGCGCGATGTGGCCCTGGGGAATGAGCACGGCGCAGACCAGGCCGGCCCGGGCGGCGTAGGCGGCGGCCGCCGCCGACGTGTTGCCGGTGGAGGCGCAGATCACCGCCTTGGCGCCCTCCTCCACCGCCTTGGAGATGGCCATGGTCATGCCCCGGTCCTTGAACGAACCCGTCGGGTTCAGACCCTCGTACTTCAGGTGGACCGTGACCCCGAGACGCTCGGAGAGCCGCTCAGCCAGCACCAGCGGCGTCCCGCCCTCGTGCAGGGTCACGATCGGCGTGCTCGGCGAGACGGGGAGACGGTCCCGGTAGGCCTCGATGATCCCCGGCCACCCGGGAGCCACCGCGGTCAATCGTCCTCCCCGACCACGCGCAGGATCGAGCCGACCTTGTGGACCACGTCGAGGGCCCGCACCGCGTGCAGGGTGGCCTCGAGATCACGCTCCCGGGCCCGGTGGGTCACGAAGATCAGGCGGGCGTCCTCGGCCATGCCCTTCTGCTGCATCGACTTGATGGAGACGCCGTGGTCGCCGAAGGCGGAGGCGATGGCGGCCAGCACGCCGGGCTGGTCGGCCACCTCGACGAGCACGTAGAACTGCGACTCCATCTCGTCGATGGGCCGGACCCGCTTCCGGGTGACCGCTCCCATCGTCGCTCCCCGGCCGCCGCTGGCCAGGTTCTTGGCCGCGTCGATGAGGTCGCCGAGGACGGCCGAGCCGGTGGGCATCCCGCCCGCCCCCCGGCCGTAGAACATGAGCTCGCCCGCCGCGTCCGCTTCGATGAACACGGCGTTGAAGGAGCCTTTGACGGTGGCCAGGGGATGGCGGGCGGGGACCATGGCCGGGTGGACCCGGACGGCGACCTCGCCGTCCACCTCCTCGGCGATGGCCAGCAGCTTGATGACGTAGCCGAGGTCCCGGGCCGATTCGATGTCCTGGGCGGTGACGCCGGAGATGCCCTCCCGGTACACGTCGCCCGCCACCACCTTCGCCCCGAAGGCGATGGAGGCGATTATGGCGGCCTTGGCCGCCGCGTCAAAGCCCTCCACGTCGGCTGTCGGGTCCCGCTCGGCGTAGCCCAGCGTCTGGGCCTCGGCCAGCGCCTCGTGGAAGGAGGCGCCCGACTCGGTCATACGGGTGAGCACGAAGTTCGTGGTGCCGTTCACGATGCCCATCAGGCGGCGGATCCGGTCGCCGGCCAGCGACTCCCGCAGCGGGCGGATGAGGGGGACGCCGCCGCACACCGACGCCTCGAAGAGCAGGTCGACACCCCGGCTTTCGGCGGCCTCGAACAGTTCCCGCCCGAAGTTGGCCAGCAGCTCCTTGTTGGCCGTGACCACCGGCTTCTTCCGTTCCAGGGCGGCCAGGATGAGGCTGCGGGCCGGTTCGATGCCGCCGATCACCTCGACGACCACGTCGGTGGAGGGGTCGGTGACGACATCCTCAGCGTGGTGGGTGAAGATTTCGGGGTCGAGCTCGACGTCGCGCTCGCGGGCCAGGTTGCGGACCGCCACCCGGGTGATCTCGATGTTGACGCCGGCTCGGGCCTCGATCAGGTCGGCATGATCGGCGATCAGCCGCACGAGGGCGGAGCCGACATGGCCGCAGCCCAGCAGGCCGACGCGGACTGAGCCTCCGGGGTACACCCCCGAAACGCCGGGGCCGCTCACTCGTCGACCTCCAGCCGGAGCAGGTCGTCGTAGGTCTCCCGGCGCACGACTTCCCGGGCCGTCCCGCCGGCTACGAACACCACCGCCGGGCGCGGAACCTTGTTGTAGTTGGACGCCATGGCGTAACCGTACGCCCCGGTGGCCGGCGTGCCGAGCAGATCGCCGACCTTGAGGTCGGCCGGAAGCTGCGCGTCCCGCACCACCACGTCGCCCGACTCGCAGTGCTTGCCGGCCACGGTGGCCACGAAGGGCCGGGCGGCGTCGGCCCGGGTCGGCACGAACGCTTCGTAGCGGGCGCCGTAGGTGGCGGGGCGGGGGTTGTCGCTCATGCCGCCGTCGACGGCCACATAGGTGCGCACGCCCTCGATCGTCTTGACGGTCCCCACCCGGTAGAGGGTGAGGCCGGCCCGCGCCACGATCGACCGGCCCGGCTCCACGAACAGCGCCGGAACCTGCGAGAGCCCCGCCTCGCCGGCCGCCTCGGCCAACGCCTTGCGAAGCCCCTCGGCGTACTCCCGCAAGGACGGCGGCTGGTCGGACGCCTCGTAGGCCACGCCGAGGCCGCCACCCAGGTTGAGCTCGGCCACGGGGACGCCGGCGGCGGCCTCCACGGCGGCGGCGGTGCGGGCGAGGATCGCGGCCGCCTTGGCGTAAGAGTCCAGCACGAAGATCTGCGAGCCGATGTGACAGTGGAGCCCGGCCAGGGTCATGTGCGGACTGGCCGCCGCCCGGCGGGCGGCGGCCAGGGCGTCCTCGGAGCGCACCGGGAAGCCGAACTTCGAGTCCTCCGTGCCGGTCTCGATGTACTCGTGGGTGTGGGCTTCCACCCCCGGAGTGACCCGGATCAGCACCCGGGGGGCGGGAAGGTGGCGCTCGCCCACCAGCATCTCGATCCGGTCGAGCTCGTCGAAGGAATCGACCACGATGCGGCCGACACCGGCAGCCAGGGCCGAAGCCAGCTCCTCCAGGGACTTGTTGTTGCCGTGCATCTCGATGCGCTCGGCCGGGAAGCGGGCCGACAGGGCCACGTGGAGCTCGCCACCGGTGGAGACGTCGAGGTGCAGGCCTTCCTCGGCCACGAGCCGAGCCATGGCCCGGCACAGGAACGCCTTGCCCGCATAGACGACGCCGCCGCCCGCGCCGAACTGGTCGACGTACTCCCGGCAACGGGCTCGGAGGTGGTCCTCGTCGTAGACGAACAGCGGCGTCCCGAAGCGCTCGGCCAGCTCCGCGAGGTCGCAGCCGCCGACCGACATGCGCCCGTCGGCCGAGATGCTGGTGGAGGACGGGAGCAGGGCAAGGTCGATCGGCCCAATTCCACGAACCTCTGGCAGGTCTGCGGCGCTCACTGCGGCTCCGGTTCCCGCTCCATCCGCTCCGGGGCGGAGACACCGAGGATGCCGAGGGCGTCGGCTAGACCGATCCGGCACGCCTCGGTCAGCCACAGGCGGGCCTGCGCCACCCCGGGGTCGGCCGCGCCGAGCACCGGGCAGTCGTGGTAGAAGCCCTGGAAGTCACCGGCCAGCTCCCGCACCCAGTTGGCCAGCCGGTGCGGGGCCCGGGCGGCGGCCGCCTCCGCCACCACGTCAGGATAGGCGGCCAGCACCCGCAACAGCTGCAGCTCGCGCTCCTGCGCCAGCCCGGACAGGTCGACCTCGGCCAGCGGCCGGCGCGCTATCCCCTTTTCTAGGGCTCTGCGCCCGATGGAGGCGATCCGGGCGTGGGCGTACTGTACGTAGTACACGGGGTTCTCAGCCGAAGCGGCGGTGACGACCTCCAGGTCGAAGCTCTGCTTGGTGTCGATGCTCTGCAGCAGGAAGGTGAAGCGGGCCACGTCCGGGTCGACCTCGTCGAGGATGTCGGCCAGCGTGATCATCTCGCCCGCTCGCTTCGACATCCGCACCGGCTCTCCGCCCCGCAACAGCGTGACGAGCTGGCCGAGCAGGATCTCCGGCGTCTTCGGCGGGTAGCCGAGCGCGGCCATTCCCGCCTGGAGCGACGCCACCTGGGCGTGGTGGTCGGCTCCCCAGATGTCGATGAGATGGTCGGCGCCGCGGCGCAGCTTGTCCCGGTGGTAGGCGAGATCGGTGCAGAGGTAGGTAGGCGTTCCGTCCCGGCGGATGAGCACCCGGTCGCGGTTGTCGCCCAGTTCCGTGGAACGCAGCCAGCGGGCTCCGTCCCGGTCCTCGACCAGTCCTTTGGCAGCCAGCGCCTCCACCACGTCGGCCACGTCACCCCGCTCGTGCAGGGTCCGCTCCGAGAACCAGGTGTCGAACTCGACGCCGATGCGGGCCAGGTCGGCCCGGACCTCCTCCACCACCTTCTGGTAGCCCCACTCCCGGGCTTCCTCCAGGGTGACCTCGGCGCCCGCTTTGCCAGTGCCGACAGGTTCAGCGCCTTCACGTTCAGCCCGCAGGCGCTCGGCCAGGTCGTCGATGGAGGGGCCCTGGTAGCCGCCCTCGGGGACCTCCTCGCCCCGGTAGCGGGCCAGGATCGAGGCGCCGAACAGGTCGAGCTGGCTGCCGGCGTCGTTGAGGTAGTACTCCCGCTCCACGGTGGCGCCGCAGGCCGCCAGCAGGTTGGCGATGGCGTCACCGACCGCCACCCACCGGCCCCCGCCGGCGTGGAGCGGCCCCGTGGGGTTGGCCGACACGAACTCCAGGTTGATGCGCCGCCCGGCCAGAGATTCGTTGCGCCCGTAGGCGTCGCCGGCGGCCACGACCTCCCGGAGCACGTCGTGGAGCCAGGTCGGGGCGAGGTGGAAGTTCAAGAAGCCGGGACCGGCGATCTCGACCCGCTCGACGTGGGCGGGCGCGGCGGCCATGAGGGCGCCGGCCAGTGCCGCCGCCACTTCCCGGGGAGGCTTTCCCGCCGGTTTGGCCACTTGGAGGGCGACGTTGGTGGCCCAGTCGCCGTGCTCGCGCTGGCGCGGCGGCGTCAGCTCCACTCCCCCGGGCGGGTCGGGGAGCCCGGCGGTGGCGAGGGCGGCGCGCACGGCGCTGGCGAGGTCTTCTCTAATCATGAGTGGGGATCATGACGGGTCAGTTCAGCGAGGGGTCGTCGGATGCGGGCTCTCCGGCCGTTGCGGGCTCGCCCGCTGCGCCCTCGGCCTCCGGGACGGCCGCCGGCGGGCTTGCGTCGGCGCCGCCGTC
>CAZCVW010000074.1:0-11801 GCA_964502185.1 uncultured Burkholderiales bacterium | reverse complement strand
CGGAACTCGGTGAGCTTCTCGTAGCCCCGGTGCATGTAGCCGATGACGGGATCGGCGGAGACGACCCGCTCGCCGTCGAGCTTGACCACGACGCGCAGGGTCCCGTGGGTGGCGGGGTGCTGCGGTCCGATGTTGAGGACCATGCCCTCGGTCTCCAGCTCGACGTTGACCCGGGCGTCGGCCAGGTGCTTCTGGATGGAGGCCTCGGTGCGGTGGTCGACCTGGCTCACTGCGCCGCCTCCTCCGCTGACCCTGACTCCACTGTCTCAGGGGCTTCCTCACCGGGCATGGGCTCCACGTCGACGAGGCCCGGCCACGGTTTGATCTCCCGGGCGAGGAGCGGGAAGTCCTTCCGCAGGGGGTGCCCTTCGAACTCGGACGGGAGATAGAGATGACGGAGGCTCGGGTGGCCGTCGAAGGAGATGCCGAACATCTCCCAGCACTCCCGCTCGTGCCAGTCGGCCCCGGGATACACCGGCACCCAGGAGGGGACCTGCGGATCCGCCTCGTCGACGTCGACCTTGAACGTGACCCCGTGATGGCGGGAGGTCGAGGACACCCGGGCGAACACCTGGAAGCGGCCGGCCGACCCGGCCACGCCGAAGGTCATCTCCGTGGGCTGGGCGGGCGCCGAGGTGTCTCCCTCGACTTCACCGCCGGTCTTGGGGGCCGGTGCCCAGTCGATACCGGACACGAACGAGAGGTAGTCGCAGGCGAGTTTGTCGCGGGCCACTTCGGCGGCCTTGCGCCACGACTGCGGTGCCACCCGGACGACCAGGTCGCCGAACGTGTGACCGTGCTCCACGATGCCGTCGCCCAACTCCGCCTGGAGGCGGCTGAGCAGCATCGCCGCCTCTTCGGGTAGCGGCGCGGGCACCTCCGGTTCGGCCGGCGACTCTGGCGCCTCCGCTGTCTCGGCTTCGGCTGTGCTGGCTTCCTCGGCGGCGATTTCCTCGAGAGCGGTTTCCTCGGGAACAGTTTCCTCGGGCACGGGGGGCGTGGCGTCGGACATCAGCTTCAGGTGCTCCCGACGACGATCGGCTCGCCCCGCCAGCGCTCGGCCATGTCTTCGTTCTGAATCCGCTGTTGGAGCAGCACGATGCCCTCGATGAGCGCCTCCGGCCGAGGCGGGCACCCGGGAACGTAGACGTCGACGGGGATGACCTGGTCGATCCCCTTGGTCACGGAGTACGAGTCCCAGTAGGGGCCGCCACAGTTGGCGCAGCTCCCCATGGAGATCACGTACTTCGGGTCGGGCATCTGCTCGTAGAGCCGGCGGACGGCCGGAGCCATCTTGTCGGTCACCGTCCCGGAGATGACGATGAGGTCGGCCTGACGGGGACTGGCCGGAAACGGGATGACGCCGAGGCGCATGAGGTCGTACCGGGGGCTGGCCAGGGCCGCCCCCATCTCGATGGCGCAGCAGGCCAGACCCCACTGGTACATCCACAGGGAGTACTTCCGGCTGTAGTTGAGCAGCCAGGTCAGCGGCTTGGGGATTTTGCCCTTTTCGACTAGGCCCACCGAAGGACCCCCTTCCGCCAGGCGTAGAGGAGTCCGAGAGCCAGGATGACGATGAAGATCACCATCTCGACCAAGCCGAAGACGCCGAGCGGTTCGAGCTGCACGGCCCACGGAAAGATGAACACCGCTTCGACATCGAACATGACAAACAACAGGGCATAGAGGTAGTACCGAACGTGGGCCTGACCCCAACCACCGAGGGGATCAACGCCGGATTCGTAGCTGATGTATTTCTGTGGCTGGGGTCGTGTCGGCCTTAGCAGCCGCCCGACGCCGAGCATCAGACCGACCATTCCAATAGCGGCGGCCATGAAGACCACCACCGCGAAGTAGGCCTGGAAGTAGCTCGCCGCCAGGATGGACCCAAGCTGAACAGCGCTCGGCACGTGCGCGCCCCCCGGGAGCGGGAACCTTGACGACCGCAGGAGTATACGTGACCGTTTTCACGAAGCCGGAACTTCGCGCTTCGTTCCTCTCTCCGTAAGCCGATCAGGGGGTTGAGCAGGGCAAAGGAACGGATGATGGCCGTAGCGAATGAGTAGCCACAAAGAGTGAAACAACGATGAGCGCTCGGTGGTCGAGATGACGCTGGTTTTCAACCGATTTGGGGTGCGCTGGTCCCCTCCCGCCATGAGGGAGGACAGCTGCCGGCCGCGCACGGCGTTCGTTCTGTCCGGCGGCGGCAACCACGGTTCCGCCCAGGTCGGCATGCTACGCGCCCTGGTGGAGAGGGGCATTCTTCCCGACGTCATCATCGGGACGTCGGCCGGCGCGCTCACGGGTTCGGCCCTCGCCGCCGACCCCACGATCCGGGGCGTCGATCACCTGACGTCGGTGTGGGGCGCGCTGCGGACCGAACACATCTTCCCCGGCGGGCGATTCGGCCGGGCCTGGAGTCTTTTGTCCGGTGGCGACCACCTGTACTCCAACCAGGGCCTGGCCAGCCTCATCGACCGCATGGCCCCGGCGCTGCAGTTCTCCGAGCTGCGGATCCCGCTCCGGGTGATCGCCACCGATCTGGCCACCGGCGAGGAGGTCGTCCTCGCCTCAGGGCCGCTCAAGCCGGCTCTCCTGGCCAGCGCCGCCCTGCCCGGCTCGTTCCCGCCCGTCCTCCACAACCACCGCACCCTCGTCGATGGCGGCGTCGTCGACAACGTGCCCCTCAGCCACGCCCTGGCGGGCCCGGTGGACCGCGTCTTCGTCCTGAACGTCTCGGGTGGAGTCGCCGACAGCCCGGTCAGGAATCCCCTCGACGTCGTGCTGCGAGCCTTCGCCATCGCCCGGAACCAGCGCTTCGAGCGCGAACTGGCCGCCGCGCCGCCCTCCGTCGAGGTCATCCTGCTGCCCCGGCCGGCCGACGGCCGCTCCCCGTTCGACTTCTCGGGGGCGGAGGTGATCATGGAAGAGGCCTACGCCCTGGTCAGCCGCTTCCTCGACGCCCGGGTCGTCGAGCGCCGCCGCCGCCGCTTCCGCCGCGCCGTCGTCGCTTAGCGGCCACCCACCGCGAGTGCGCCCGGTAGCCGGCGTTATCGGGGTGTGAGTGAGGAATCCTCACCCGCCCCGAGAATGCCGACCCGAGCGGACGGAACGGGGCTCGTCAGAAGATGAAGGTCGCATCCCGGGCGAGGTCGATGACCGCGCCCGGGAAGACGCCGAGGACCAGCGTGACGACGGCGGCCACGGCCAGGGCGACGCTGGTGGAGCCGTCCAGGTGGAAAACCGGCTCCGTGCCCTCCGCCTCGTCGGGCGCGGTCATGTACATCAGCACGATCAGCCGCAGGTAGAAGAAGGTGGCGATGACCGTGGCCAGCACGCCGATGGTGGCCAGGGCGTACTCCTCGGCGTCGACGGTGGCCGAGAAGACGGTGAACTTGGCCACGAAGCCCGAGGTGAGCGGCACGCCCGCCTGAGCCAGGAGGAACAGGGTGAGGGTTCCGGCCAGCAGCGGCTGGCGGGCGGCCAGCCCCCGGTAGTCGGCCAGAGCGTGGCGACGGTCACCCCGGCGTCCGACCACCGTGACGACCGCGAACGAACCGACCACCATGAACGTGTAGCAGAACAAATAAAACAGGGCCGACGAGTACCCGTCGCCGGTGTTGGCCTGGAAGCCCATGAGCACGTAGCCGGCGTGGCTGATGGATGAGTAGGCCAGCATCCGCTTCACGTCCTCCTGGGCGATGGCGACGATGCTGCCGAGCAGGAGCGAGGCCACCGCCAGCACCCACACGAGGGGCTTCCAGTCGACCGAGTAGTGCTCGAAGGAGGTGGCGAACACCCGGAGCAGGGCGGCGAACCCGGCGGCCTTGGCCCCCGCCGCCATGAATCCGGTCACCGGCGTGGGTGAACCCTGGTAGACGTCCGGCGTCCACATGTGGAACGGAACGGCGGCCACCTTGAAGGCGAGACCGACGAGGAGCAGGGCGAGACCGGCGACCAGCAGCCCCGGCGACGTGAGGGTGTTGGTGGCGAGGAACCCGGCGATGCCGGGCAGCGACGTCGTCCCGGTGGCGCCGTAGACCATGGCCACGCCGTAGAGGAACACCGCCGAGGAGAACGAGCCGAGCACGAAGTACTTGAGCCCGGCCTCCTGCGACTCCAGCCGGCGCTTGTCGAAGGCGGCCAGCACGTAGAGGGCGATCGAGAGGATCTCGAGGGCGAGGAACACGACAATGAGGTCGTTGGCCGAGGTCATGAGCAGCATGCCCGAGGCGGAGAAGAGCAGGAGGGCGTGATACTCCGGCCCCTCAACTCCCTCCCGGCGGAGGTAACCCTGGGCCACCAGGAGCCCGAGCGCCGTCGCCGCCAGGATGATGAACCGGGCGAAGACGGCGAAACCGTCGACCGCCACCATGCCCCGGAGCGCCTGGTAGGGCGCCTCGTCGGTCACCACGAACCACAACCGCCCGGAGAGCAACGCGGCGGCCGCCACCCCGGCCAGCGACATATCGAAGTAGATACCGCTCAGGTTGAGCCTGCCCCGGTTGAGGGCAGCCGCCAGCACCAGCACGAGCCCGGTGACGGCCAGCGCCACCTCGGGCCCGACGGCCAGCCAGTCGACCTGGGGAGGGACGATGGGCAGCGGGCCCTGGGGATCGAGTTGGGCGAGGAGCATGGTCGGGTTCATCGCTCTCCCCGGACGGCCACTTCGGGTTGGTGGTAGTCGCTGCGTGACTCGACGTGTTCGATGAGCGCCTTGACCGACGGCTCAACGCGCTCCAGCAGCGGCTTCGGGTACACGCCGAGGGCCAGGCTGAGCGCCAGCAGCGGCACCACCGTGACGAGCTCGCGGCGGTCCATGTCGCGCAGCGTTGCGTTCTCGCCTTCCGGCACGCCGGTGAATACCCGCTGGAAGGCCCACAGCATGTACACGGCGGCCAGGATCACCCCGACCGTGGAGATCACCGCGTAGGGACGGTGGGTGAGAAAAGCTCCCAGCAGCGAGAGGAACTCTCCGACGAAGCCAGACAGGCCGGGCAGCCCGATGGAGGCGAAGGTGACCGCCAGGAAGATGCCCCCGAGCTTGGGCGCCGACTTCCACACTCCACCGAACTGACCGATGTCGTGGGTGTGCCGCCGGTCGTAGAGGATGCCGACGAGAAGGAAGAGCGCTCCCGTGGTGAGGCCGTGGCTCACCATGGTGAAGACACCGCCCTGCAGCCCTTGCACCGTCAGGCCGAACGTCCCGAGGACCACGAACCCGAGGTGAGCCACCGACGAGTAGGCCACCAGCTTCTTCAGGTCGCTCTGCACGGCGGCCACCACCGCGCCGTAGATGATCCCGATGGTGGCCAGGGTGAGCAGCAGCGGGGCGAAGTCGACACTGGCCTGCGGGAAGAGCGTGAGCGAAAAGCGCAGGAAGCCATAGGCCCCCAGCTTGAGGAGCACGCCGGCCAGCAGCACCGACCCGGCCGTGGGCGCCTCCACGTGGGCGTCGGGCAGCCAGGTGTGCAGCGGGAACAGCGGCACCTTCACGGCGAAGGAGGCGAAGAAGGCGAGGAACAGCCACCGGGCCGTGGAGGGCGCCAACCCGTCCCAGGCCATCAGCTCCCGGAGGTCGAACGTGAGGTCGTTCCCGGGCGCCTTGGCGTGGAGGAAGGCCAGCACCAGGATGCCCAGCAGCAGCATCGCCGAGCCCGCCGCCGTGTAGATGAAGAACTTGAGAGCGGCGTAGATGCGGCGGTCATAGCCCCATATCCCCACGATGAAGTACATGGGGACGAGCACGACCTCCCAGAACACGAAGAAGGCGAACAGGTCGACGGAGAGGAAGATCCCCATCAACCCGGCCTCGAGCACGAGCATGAGGCCCTGGTAGGCCTTCACCCGCTTCTCCACCTTGAGCGAGGCGACCAGGGCGATCGGGAACAGCAGGGCGGTCAAGGCCACCATGAACAGGCTGATGCCGTCGACACCGACGATGTAGCGAATCCCCAGGGCGTCGATCCACGACGTCGACTGCACGAACTGGTAGCCGGCCTCGCCCGTCTGGAAATCGACGAGCAGCGCCCCGGTGATCACCGCTACCGCCAGGGTGGTGGCCAGGGTGAACCACCGGATGACATCGGGGCGACCGGCGGGGAGCAGCAGGCAGATCGCGGCCCCGGCGGCGGGGACGGCGACGAGCAGGGTCAGGTACCAATCGCTCAATTCGCACCTCCCCCGCCGCCGACCCGCTTCTGCCCGGACACCCTCCGGCTCGGCTTGGACTCGGCGCTCACAGGGACACCCGCACCAGAAGGAAGAGGACGATGGCGGTGCCCCCGCCGAGGATGGCCAGCGCGTAGTTCCGGACGAACCCGGACTGGACCCTGCGTAACCGTTGGCCCGCCCCGGCCACGCCGGCGGCAGTGCCGTTGACGGCCCCGTCGATCACCCCTTGATCGACGCCGTTGGCCAGCAGCTCGGCGGTGGCGCGGCCGGGCCCGTCCACCGTCGCGGCGAAGGCCGCGTCGATGCCGTAGCCGTGGGCGAAGACCGGGGTGAGCGGGCCGAGCATTCCGGGCAGCGGATCACGGCCTTCCAGACCCCGCCGGTAGAGCCGGAAGGAGAAGGCGATACCGGCGGCGGCGACGAGGAGGGCGATCGTCGAGAGCATGAAGCCCTGCGAGAAGCTGTCGGCATGGACGGGGTCGACGCCCTCGAAGACCGGCTCCAACCACTCGCCCAGAAACTCCCAACCCTTGAAGGGAAGGCTGAGCAGGCCACCGACCAGGGCCAGAGCGGCCAGCACCACCAGCGGGAAGGTCATGAGCCCCGGCGACTCGTGCGGTTCACCCTTCAGGTGCCCCTTCATGTGATCGCGCCACCGTTCGTTCCCGAAGAACACCAGGCGCACCTGGCGGGTCATGTACACCGCGGTGAGGAGAGCGGTGACCCCGCCGATGGCCCACAGCGCGTACTGGTCCCGGAGAAAGGCGGCGGCCAGGATCTCGTCCTTCGACCAGAACCCGGCGAAGGGGAAGATCCCGGCGATGGCCAGCCAGGAGACCATGAAGGTCATGGCCGTGATGGGCATGTACTTCTTGAGGCCGCCCATGTTCCGCATGTCCTGCTCGTCGTGAAGGCCGTGCAGCACCGATCCGGCCCCGAGGAACAGGCAGGCCTTGAAGAAGGCGTGGGTCACCATGTGGAAGATGGCGGCCGTGTAGGCGCCCACCCCGACGGCCAGGAACATGTAACCGAGCTGACTGATCGTCGAGTAGGCCAGCACCCGCTTGATGTCGTTGTTGACGAGGGCGATGGTGGCCGCCACCAGGGCGGTGATCGCCCCCACCCAGGCCACCACGTCGGGGGCGATGTCGCTGCCCTCCAGGAACGGGTGCGAGCGGACCATGAGGTAGACGCCGGCGGTCACCATGGTGGCCGCGTGGATCAGCGCCGAGACCGGCGTGGGGCCCTCCATGGCGTCGGGCAGCCATACGAACAGCGGGCCCTGGGCGCTCTTGCCGGCGGCGGCCAGGTAGAGCAGCAGGGCGATGGCGGTGACCGTGCCTCCCGACAGCTCGTGCGCCCCTTCCAGCGTCGGCAGGAGCCGGGTGGTCCCGAGGTGGCTGAAGATCAGGAAGATGGCGAGCATGAAGCCGAAGTCGCCGACCCGGTTGGTGACGAACGCCTTCTTGCCGGCCACCGCCGCGCTCGGCTTCTCGAACCAGAAGGAGATGAGGAGGTAGGAGCACAGCCCCACGCCCTCCCAGCCGAGGAAGATGAGGAGATAGTCCCCCGCCAGGACCAGCACCAGCATCGAGAAGGCGAAGAGGTTGAGGAAGGTGAAGAACCGGGTGAAACGCGGGTCCCCGTGCATGTACCCGATGGAATAGAGGTGGATCAGCGACCCGACCCCGGTCACGAACAGCACCATCGTGACCGACAGCGGATCGACCAGCAGCAGCGCCTTCACGTTGAAGCCGCCCGCCGAGATCCAGTCGAACAGTGAGCGCTCGATCTGGCGGTCTTCGGGCGGCAGCGACGTGAGCGCCGTGAAGACCATGAGGGCCGTGGCGAAGGCGCCGACCATGGCCAGGGTGGCGATCCAACCGGCGATCGGTTCCTTCAGGTGCTTGCGGCCGAGGAAGAGCACCGTCGCCCCGGCCAGCGGGAAGGTGGGGATCAACCAGGCCAGCTCGACCGTCTCGTGCGCGCTCACGGCTGGATCACCATTTCTGGGCTCACCCTCGCAGCAGGCTGACGTCGTCGGCGGTGGCGCCCGGCCGCCGCCGGAAGATGGCCACGATGATGGCGAGGCCGACGACGACCTCGGCGGCCGCCACAACCAGGGTGAAGAACACGAAGACCTGGCCCCCGATGTCGTCGAGCATGCGGGCGAACGTCACGAACGTCAGGTTGACGGCATTGAGCATCAGTTCCACGCACATGAACATGACCAGCGCGTTGCGGCGGACCAGCAGGCCGACGGCGCCGATGGTGAAGATGACGGCGGCCAAGATGAGGTAGGCGCTGCCGGAGATACTCACGACGGCTCGTTCTCGTCGTCGTCATGCTGGGGGACTGGGTCTGGGGCGGGCCGGTCCTGGCGTACGAGGACCACCGCCCCCACCACGGCGATCACCAGCAGGATCGAGGTGATCTCGAAGGGCCAGAGAAAGTCGGTGAACAGGCTCTCGGCCACCTTCTCCACGTTGCTGGTCGGGCCGCCCAGCGCCGGGCCCCGGGTGGTGGACGCCCCCGTCGGGTCGAGTACCCCGCCGAGCACGAGCAGCCCGCCCAGCAGGGCGACGCCGAGGGCGACGGCGGCGGGGCGCTGGAAGGGCAGGGGCTCTTCCAGCAGGTCCTCCTGGTCGACCCCGAGGAGCATGATCACGAACAGGAACAGGATGACGACCGCGCCGGCATAGACGATCACCTGCACGGCGGCCAGGAAGTCAGCGTTCTGCATCACGAAGAAGACGGCCATGCAGAAGAGCGTCAGCACCAGGAACAGGGCGGAGTGCACCGTCCTACGAGACAGCACGACGCCGAAGGCGCCGATGATGGCGGCCAGCGCGGTGACGACGAAGACGACCCATTCCATCTAGGCGCCCGTCCCTTGGTCGTCGCCCTGGCCCTCGGGTCGGGGCAGGCCCCGGCCCAACTCCGGCGACCAGGCCACCCGGTCCTTGAAGGCGGCCGCGCCGGACGGGGACGTGGCCCGAACCCAGGTGCTCCTGGGCTGGTCCTCGTCGCCCATCCACAACTCCCAGGGCTGCCGGCGGGCGCGGCCGTCGTCGTCGACGAGGAGTTCGTCCTTGGTGTAGATGGCGTCGGAGCGCGTCTGGAAGGAGAACTCGAAGAGCTTGGTCTCCGTGATGGCCTCGGTCGGGCAGGCCTCGACGCACAGGTCGCAGTGGATGCAGCGCAGGTAGTTGATCTCGTAGACGAAGCCGTACCGTTCGCCCGGTGACACCGGCGCGTCCGGAGGATTGTCGGCGCCCCGTACGTAGATGCACTGGGCGGGACAGACACCGGCGCAGAGCTCGCAGCCGATGCACTTCTCCATCCCGTCCTCGTACCGGTTGAGGACGTGGCGCCCGTGGAAGCGGGCGGGCTTCGGCCGCTTGACCTCGGGGTACTCGGTGGTGACCCGCGGCCCTCGCAGCGCCTGGCGCAGGGTGATGCCGAAACCGGCCCAGCGGCTCATGTCCGCACCTCCACCGGTTCGTCGTGCTCGACCACCGGGATTCTGGTGTGCGTCGGCATCGAGGCCCAGAGGAGCCCGTAGACACCGGCGGCGCCCAGCGGGGCGGCGACGAACACCCAGAACGGCCAGTCCTGGTCCTGGGCCACCCGGTACACGGCCGAGACGCCGAGCCACAGGAGGCCGAGGGGGATCAGGACCTTCCAGCCCAGGTCCATGAGCTGGTCGTAGCGCAGGCGGGGCAGGGCCGCCCGCAGCCAGATGTAGCCGAACAGGAAGAAGCTGACCTTGAACAGGAACCAGAGGATCCCGGCCACGGGCAGCGGGATGAAGTCGGGCCGCGGGCCGGCCGGACCGCCGAGGAACAGCGTCACGGCGATGGCGGACTGCGTCACCATGTTCATGTACTCCGCCAGGTAGAACATGGCGAAGCGGATGCCGGTGTACTCGGTGTGGAACCCGCCGACGAGCTCCTGTTCCGCCTCCACCAGGTCGAACGGGGCCCGGTTGGTCTCGGCCACCGCGGCGATGCAGAAGATGATGAACGGGACGGGCGCGGGGAGCAGGAACCAGTCGCGGGGGTTCACGCCGGGATAGCCCTGGGCGGCCACGATGCCCGCGGTGGACAGCGTGCCGGCGTGGAGCACCGCACCGATGACCCCGAGGCCCAAGGCCGCCTCGTAGCTGACCATCTGGGCCGAAGCCCGCACCGCCCCGAGCAGCGGGTACTTCGAGCCGGAGGACCACCCGGCCAGCAGGACCCCGTAGACGCCGAGCCCGGACATGGCCAACACGAAGAGCACTCCGATCGGCAGGTCGGCGAGCTGGAGGATGGTCCGCTTGTCGGTGAACGGCACTTCGAACTCGCCGCCCAGCGGGATCATGGAGAAGGCCAGAAAGGCGGGCAGGACCGACAGGTAGGGCGCCAGCCGGAAGAGTGGCTTGTCGGCCGAGTCGGGGATCGACTGTTCCTTGAAGAAGAGCTTGATGCCGTCGGCCAGCGCCTGGAGGATGCCGAAGGGACCGGCCCGGTTGGGGCCGATCCGGTTCTGCATGTCGGCCACCACCTTCCGTTCGATCCAGATCATCAAAAGGACCGACACCAGCAGCAGGGCGAAGACGAACAGCGTCTTGACGATCACGATGATGACGACGGCGCGGTCGATCCCGTCGGCGTAGAGGGGGTCACCCACGGGCTGGGACCTCCAGGGTCACCATGGTCACGGTTCCGGGGACGATCACGTCGTTGGCGCCCGGCCCGGGCGGGTTGAACTGCACCCAGGCGACGCCGACGGGCACGCTCTCCGCCACCGTCAGGGGGAGCGTGACCGAACCCCGGGAGGAGGTCACCGTGGCTTCGGCCGCGTTCGTGAGTCCCAGGCGGCTGGCATCGGCCGGGTTCACGAACACCGACCCGGGACCGGCGAGGTGGGCGAGCGCATCGGAATGGGTGACCATGACGGCCCCGTCGTAGAGCCGCCGGCCGGCCACCAGCCGCAGTCCGGAGCCGTTGCCGGCAGCGGCCGGCGCGGCGGCGCCGTCCCAATGGTGGCCGTCCCAATGGTGGATGGGGGGGCGCGGGAGATCGGGTGTCGGGCGGGGCCGCTTGACGCTCAGGGCGGACGGTGGGAGCGGGGCCGGGGCGCTCTGTGCCACGAGGCTCTCCACCGGGATGACGACGCCATCGGCGGCTCGCCGCAGGAGCGCGGAGTCGGCCCCCTGGTGAGCGGCCGAGAGAGCGGCGATCTCGTCGGTGACCTCGTCGACCGTCTCCAGGTCGAAGTCCGCGTCGAACCGCAGGGCCAGTTCGACGGCCACGCGCCAGTCGTCCATGGCCGTCCCCGGCGGGGTGACCTTCCGGGCCAACCGCAGCAGGCGACCTTCCAGGTTCGTGAAGGTCCCCCGCTTCTCCCCGAAGATGGCCACCGGCAGCACCACGTGGGCCCGACGGGAACTGTCCGTCGGGTAGGCGTCGACGGCCAGGATGAAGGGCACCCGCTCCAGCGCCCGGCGGGCCAGGTCGCGGTCCGGGAAGTCCGACACAGGGTCGGCGCCGAGCAGGATCAGCGCTTCGATGCGGCCGTCGGCGGCCGCCTGCAGGATTCCGGCCGTCTCCGCGCCCGGGCTGGCCGGCGCCCCACCCCAG
>CAZCVW010000073.1:0-11828 GCA_964502185.1 uncultured Burkholderiales bacterium | reverse complement strand
GTCCACGCCGGGCCGGGCGCCGGCCAGCGGAGCGGGCGTTTGGTGGACGATCGCCCGGGCCAGGCGGACGGGGGTGTCGGCCGGGAACGGCCGGGTCCCCGAGAGGGCCTCGTAGAGCATCACGCCGGCCGAGTACAGGTCGCTCTGCACCGACGCGGCTCCACCGGCGAGCAGTTCGGGGGCCAAGTAGGCCACCGTGCCGACAATCTGGCCAGTGGTGGTGATGTCGATCTCGGCGGCGGACCCTTCGTCGGCGTCGAGGGCCTTGGCGATGCCGAAGTCGACGACCTTGACGGTGTCACCGGCGCCGATGAGCACGTTGGCCGGTTTCACGTCCCGGTGGACGATGCCGGCGGCGTGGGCGGCACCGAGCGCGGCGAGGATCTGACCGAACACGTGGCGGGCCCGTTCGGGCGCCATCGGTTCGGCGGCCATCTCCTGTTGGAGGCTGGGACCGGTGACCCGCTCCATCACGAGGAAGGGCGTGCCGGCGTGCTCGCCGACATCGTGGACGGCGGCGACGTTGGCGTGGCACAGCCGCGCCGCCGCCCGCCCCTCGCCTTCGAAGCGGCGCCGCACCCACGGTTGACCGGCCAGCTCGGGGCGCAGCAGTTTCACCGCCACGGCCCGACCGAGCCGGGTGTCCCGCGCCGCACGCACTTCTCCCATGCCGCCGCGCCCGAGGAGTTCACCCAGCGCGTAGCGGCCACCTAACAGTTCGCCCTGGGCCAAGTCCACGGCTGGTACTTCCCCCGCAGCGGCGCGTTGTACTCGTCGGGGGGCGCATCGCGGGGCTTTCGTGTCTTTTTGCCCCGGTCCCCCTGCGCGCAGCCTCTCTAGGAGTTTCTAGGGTCCATCGTTGGGCCGTTAGAAAGTGTGAGAATCTGCGCCGTGAACAAGCGGGACAACCCTTACACGCCCGGCGCCGGCCGGAAGCCCCCGACCCTGGCCGGCCGGGAGGAGGACCTGGACCACTTCTGCGACCTCATCGAACGGCTGAGCGCCGGCCGGTACGAACGGAGCCTGATCTATTCTGGCCTCCGGGGCGTCGGGAAGACGGTCCTGCTCATGGAGTTCGACGTGCTGGCCAGCGAGGCGGGATGGGCGACCACCGATGTCGCCGAAGTGGGTTCGCAGCCCGACTTCCGGGTGAGCTTCGCCCGGATGGCGGCCCGCCTCCTGCGGGAGATCAGCCGCAAGCACCACGTGAAGGGGGGCGTCGAGGGAGCGCTCGGGGTGGTCAAGGCGTTCAGCACCGCCGTCCCTTCGGGCCTGCAGATCAAGCTCGACGTGGAGCCCACGACCGGCGTCGCCGACTCGGGCGACCCCGAGTCCGACCTCACCGACCTCCTGACCGAGGTCGGCGAGGTGGCGCAGGCGGCCCGCACCGGGACGCTGTTCCTCATCGACGAGATGCACAACTTCGGGGGGCCGGCGATGGCGGCCATCTGCATCGCCTTCCAGGCCATCAGCCGCCGCGGCCTGCCCGTGGCCCTCGTCGGCGCCGGCCTGCCCGACCTGCAGATCCGACTCATGGGGGCGAAGCCCTACGCCGACCGGCTCTTCCAGTACCGGGAACTGGGCCGGTTGCCCGACCCGGGCGCCCGGGCCGCGCTGGTGGGGCCCGCCGCCGTGCTGGGCGTCGAGTACGACGAGGACGCCGCCCGCCTGGTCGTCGGCGAGGCGGCCGGCTACCCGTACTTCATCCAGGAGTTCGGGCTGGAGCTGTGGAACCACGCCGAGAGGGCGCACATCACCGCCCACGACGTGGAAACGGTGCGGGAGATCGTGAAGGACTCGCTGGCCAGCAGCTTCTTCGGCCCCCGCGTCGGCATGGCCACCGACGCCGAGCAGCGCTACCTGGCCGCCATGGCCGGCCTCGGCGCCCCGCCCTACCGGACGGCCGACGTGGCCACCGCCTACGGCGCCCGCGACCAGCGTGGCGTCTCTGTCCATCGCGATGCGCTCATCGGTAAGGGCCTCATCTGGAGTCCCCGCCGGGGCCACGTGGACTTCACGGTTCCGCTCTTCGCCGAGTTCCTCCGCGACAGCCACCCCATCGCCAGCTTCGACTGAAGGCCGGCCGAGGCGGGGGTAGCCGCTGCTGTCCGGGGAGGTTGCGCTCAAGGCGGCCCCCGCACCCGCCGATACCAGGAATTGACACCACTCTTCTTGGGGAAGGAAAACGAAAATGCGGGTTGTGGTCTGGGGAACCGGAGCGGTCGAGAGTCAGATGCTGTGGACGCAGGCGCAGGCCACTCCCGAGGCCCGCCAGCTGGCCGAGACGCTCTCTCTCGCCTGGGACGATATCGAAGGTCCGGAGCGCTGGGCCGTCGAGATCGAGTGCCCCGACCCCGACGACGTGCTCCGCCTGGTGGAGGAGACCTCCGGCGACGACTCCGTCCTCGGCTGGTCCCCCGCCCCCCGTGAGATCCCGGCCGCCTGGTTCGTCTCCGACGACGAGACCATCGGCTGGTAAGCCCCCTGCTGTGCATCCCGGCGCTTCTCGGTCGCGAACCTCAGCGACGGAGAAGCGCCGGTTTGTTTTGCGGTCAGGCGGTCAATGACCGGAGGACTGCGGCATCCCGGGGGCCGGTGGCGCTGTCCTCGTGCTTCAGGTACGTGTAGACGTCGACGCCCGACTCGAGCGTTTCCCCGATCGTCTTGGCCCACCCGGCCATCTCCGACGCGTCGTAGCCGCCCTTGCGGAGGCGCACGTAGGCGAAGTCAGGGGCGGTGCGGACAAAGGTGGCCGCCTTCTCCTCGGTGTCGGCCACACACCAGGCGACACCGGCCGCCGCCAGCTTGTCGCGTACCTCGTCGGTGTCGAAGGACGGGTGCCTGAATTCCATAGCAAACCTGTACTCGAGCGTGAACCGGCGCCCCTGCCCACCCGCGGCCAGGCTGGCCAGAAACCCGTCGAGCACCTCCGGTTCGTACCTGAGGTTCGGAGGGCACTGGAAGAGCACGGGCCCGAGCCGCCGACCGAGCGGCGCGATGGCGGTGAGGAACCGCTCGAGCCGCTCGTCCACGTCGACCAGCCGGGCGAAGTGCGTGATGCCCTGGTTGGCCTTGCAGGAGAAGGCGAAGTCCGCCGGCGTCTGCGCCGCCCACTTCTCCATAGTCGTCGCCGCCGGCAGCCGCCGGAACGTGTAGTTCACCTCCACGCTTGGAAACTGGCTGGCGTAATACGGCAGCATCTTCGCCGACGACGTCTTCTCCGGGTAGAACGGCCCGACCCACTCCTTGTAGGCGAACCCCGACGTCCCCACGTACAACCGCCCCCGCTCCACGAGCCTGTTCTACCAGGCTGCGAACCAGGCCTGAGCAGCTGGCGCCCACTCCTCGTGGCGCCGTTCGAAAAGCTCCAGCGCCGCGCGCCCGGGCCAAGTGGGCGGTAGGAGCGCGTCGGGGAGGCCCGGGTCGAGCAGCGGGAAGCGGCGCCATTCGTGGACCAGGCGGGTCTGGTCGGCGAAGGTTTCCTCGCCGTCCTGCGGGCGGCGGTCCCCGAACGAGACCAAGAACCCCTCGTACCGCCGCTCGAGTTCCGGGAGGTCCCAGGCCCGTCCAACCAGCGCCGCCTCGTCGCCCAGGCTGCCGTGCGGGCCGACGAACGAACTCACCGACACGGCCGAGCCGAGCCCGTCCAGCAGCTTGCGGGCCTCGTCCTCCCGGCCCGGGTCCGGGCTGATCCATACGCCGCCGCCCAGCGGGCCGAAGCCGGCCCAGGCCAGCCCCGTGCGCAGCTTGTGGCGCAGCGGGCGGGATTCCTCCGGGACGCTGACGAGCAGGACGAGCCAGCGGCTGTCCCAGTCGGTGCGGCCGTCGCCGAAGCCGTAGATGCGGGCGGTGCCCTCGGAGAGCAGATCCCGGGTATCGGCGCTCAGTCCGTAGCGGACCCGGCGCCCGACCCGCTCGCCGGCCAGCCAGCCGTCGGCCGCGCTGCGGGTCAAGGCCTGGCGGGCTGACTTCTCCTGCACGCCGAGGGCGCCGAGGGCGGCCACCAGGGAACCCGTCCAGACGGGCTCGCCGGTGGGCGCCACGAACTCACCCAGCACCGTCAGCAGAAGTGAGCGGGCGGCATCCCCCGCGCCGTTAGAGCTTGACGTACTCGTACTCAACGGGTTTTCCGTTGATGCCGGACGACGGCGGGGCGATCCAACCGGCCATCTTGCCGACCTCGTGGACTCCGCTCATCAGCGAGTGGATGTGCTCCTTGTCGGCGTCGGTCGGGAGCCAGCCGCCGACGTTGCGGTTCCACTCCTCTTCGGTGAGCACCTCGCCCGAGGGCGAGACGTGGTGGCCGGAGAACAGCCCGACCTGGCGGTGGAAGCCCCGGTGCGGAAGCTTGAGTTCGAAGTCGAACCCGGCTTCCCGGATGGTGCGGTTCCAACGGGAGATGCCCTTCTGGCAGTCCTCCACGTAGTCGTCCCGCAAACCCTCGTTCAGGGCGAGGAGGGTCTTGACGTCGGTGGTCGTGATCTTCCCGTCTTGGATCTCGGCTACCGGGTAGGTGGTCGACTCCAGGCGGTGGTCGTCGTCGTGGCGGTCCTCCTGGAAGCGGCCCTTGAGTCCGGCCGTGTAGTAGTTGGCCACGTTGGTGGACGTCTCGCCGCCGAACAGGTCGATCGACACGGAGTAGTGGAAGTTGAGGTAGCGCTGGAGGACGTCGAGACTCACGCCGCCGTGGGCGGCGACCTCGTCGGTGTCGTGTTCCTTCATGAGCTCGCAGGTGCGGGATACGACCCGCCCGATGCCGGTGGCGCCCACGAACATGTGGTGGGCCTCTTCCTTCAGCATGAACTGGCAGGTGCGGGCCAGCGGGTCGAAGGCGCTCTCGCACAGGGCGGCCAACTGGTACTTGCCGTCCCGGTCGGTGAAGTAGGTGAACATGAAGTAGGAGAGCCAGTCCGGCGTCTCCTCGTTGAAGGCGCCCAGGATGCGGGGCTTGTCCTCGTCGCCGGAGCGGCGCATGAGGAGCGACTCGGCTTCCTCCCGGCCGTCGCGGCCGAAGTAGGCGTGGAGCAGGTAGACCATGGCCCACAGGTGGCGGCCCTCTTCCACGTTGATCTGGAAGAGGTTCCGCAGGTCGTACAGGCTCGGGCAGGTCTGCCCGAGGTGGCGCTGCTGCTCCACGGACGCGGGCTCGGTGTCGCCCTGCACCACCACGAGGCGCCGCAGGTCGGAGCGGTGCTCTCCCGGGATCTCCTGCCAGGCCGGCTTGCCCTTGTTCTCGCCGAAGCCGATCATCCGGTCGGGGACGGGCTCGGCCAGGAAGATCCCCCAGCGGTACTCGGGCATCTTCACGTAGTCGAAGTGGGCCCACCCTTCGGCGCCGACGTTGACGGCGGTGCGGAGGAAGACGTCCTTCTCCTGGAAACCCTTCGGGCCCATGTCCTTCCACCAGTCGATGAAGGCGGGCTGCCACGCCTCGAGGGCCCGGTTGAGGCGGCGGTCCTCGGAGAGGTTGACGTTGTTGGGGATCCGCTCGGAGTAGTCGATCGAAGTCATCGCAGTTAGACCCTCTTCTTGTCGTACTGGCCCTTGGCGCCGGTGCCGTAGGCGGCCAGGGCGCCTTTCTCGCCGGCGGCGTTGGGTCGCTGGAAGATCCAGTTCTGCCAGGCGGTCAGGCGGCCGAAGATCTTGGTCTCCAACGTCTCCGGGCCGCTGAAGCGGAGGTTGGCCTCCATCCCGGTGAGGGCGTCGGGCGAGTAGCTGGCCCGCTCCTCGAGCACGAGGCGGACCTCGTCCTCCCAGTCGATGTCGTCGGGCGTGGCGGTGACGAGACCGAGCTCGTCGGCCTCGGCGGCGCTGAGAGCCTCGCCCCGGTGGCCGGCCAGTTCCTTGACGTGGCCCTCGTTGCCGAGGAAGCGGTTCTGGAGCCGGGTCAGTCCATTGGAACGGGTGAGCGGACCGAAGTTCATGTCCGTGAGGCGCACCGTGGCCTCGGGCCGGTCGGGCCCGTCGGTATGAACGCTGCCGTCGAGCATGTACGACCGGTCGGCCGCCAGGGCCAGCTCGAAGAGCGTCCCGGCGTAGCAGCTGCCCGGCTCGATCAGGGCGATGATCGAACGGGACGAGAGCTCCAGGCGCTTGAGGGTCCGCTTCCAGTAGAGGACAACCTCGTGGACCAGCCAGTCGGAGTCGGCGGCCAGGATCTCGTCGACGGCGGCCACGGCCTGCGGGTCACCCTCGGTCCGCAGCACCAGCGTGCCGAGCTCGGGGTAGTTGCTGCGCAGGAGGAGCAGCGCGTCGTCCAGCTCCCGGCCGGCGGCCAGGGGCCACCAGGCCGCGTCGCGCTGCCCGGCCCCGGGGTCAGCCGGCAGGTCACCCATTCCGTGGGGGGCGGACGGACCGGACACGGTCAGGGTGGCCGTCCGGTTGTCTTGCTTCAACTCCACGGAAAGGTTGGGGTAGCGCCAGCCGTTGTCGGTGTCCTGGCGGTCGAGCGGAGTGAGCTCCACGCCGCGCTCACCCTCGGGTCGGGACGACCGCTCGGCCGCGGCCAGCGCCCGTTCCCGGATAGCTTCGGCGAAGCGGCTGCGGGGCACGACCGCATCGACCAGGCCCCACTTCACGGCCTTGTCTCCCCGGATGCCCTCGGGGAGCGTGGAGAACACGTCGGCCCGGTCGGGCCGGACGTGGCGCTTGTCGACCAGGCGGGTGAGGCCGCCGGTGCCGGGCAGCACGCCGAGGAGCGGAACCTCGGGGAGGGAGACGGCCGAGTTGCCGTCGTCGATGAGAAGGATCTCGTCGGTGGCCAGCGCCATCTCGTAGCCGCCGCCGGAGGCGGTCCCGTTGAGGGCGGAGATCCACCGCTGCCCGGAGTTCTCGGTGGCGTCCTCGATGGAGCACCGGGTCTCGTTGGTGAACTTGCAGAAGTTGACCTTGGCGCCATGCGGCGAGGCGGCCAGCATCCGGATGTTGGCGCCGGCGCAGAAGATCTTGTCCTTACCGCCGGTCAGGACCACGGCCCGCACCTCGGGGTGCTCGAAGCGCAGCCGTTGCACGGCGTCGTAGAGCTCGATGTCGACCGACAGGTCGTAGGAGTTGAGCTTGAGCTGGTAGTCAGAGGACAGGCCGCCGTCCTCGTCCACGTCGAGCGTCAGGGTGGCCACCGGGGGTTCAATGGTGAGCCGCCAATGCTTGTACCGATCCGGGTGGGTGTCGAAGGAGATGGCCATGCCCGACATTCTACGATTTTATTGCCATCCGTCAAGAGATTGTAGTAGTTTTTTAGCTCGATGAAAACAGACGTGCCCAACGATGTCAGCCGGAATGTCAGCCTGCTGCTCGACCGCAACCTGGAGGCCGGTCGGGGAGACAAGGTCGCCATCTGGTGTCAGGACGAGGCGACGACCTACGGGCGGTTGATGGGCCTCGCCTCGCAGGGCGGCCGGGCCCTCACCGAGCTGGGCGTGCGCCGGGAGGAACGGGTGCTGGTCGTCCTCGACGACACCCCCGCCTTCCCCGCTACCTTCCTGGGCGCCATCCGCATCGGCGCGGTCCCCGTCCCGGTCAACCCGCTCTACAAGGCGTCGGACTACTCGTACTTCGCCACCGACTCGTACGCGGGGGTGGTGGTGACCGGGGAGGCTCTGCTCGACAAGGTCACCGAGGCCATGGCCGACCTGCCCGAGGCGTCCCGGCCGCGGATCGTGCTGGCCGGCGAGCTGCTGGCCGGGGCTCAAGCGGGCGACGTGCTCGCGCCGGTCGCCACCCACGAAGACGACATGGCCTTCTGGCTCTACAGCTCAGGTTCGACGGGCCGGCCCAAGGGTGTGGTCCACCGCCAGTGCGACGTGGCCTTCACCTGCGAGACGTTCGGTGCCCACGTGCTCCGCCTGGCCGAGGACGACGTCACGTACTCGACGTCCAAGCTCTTCCACGCCTACGGGCTCGGCAACGGCATCTCGTTCCCCTACTGGGTCGGCGCCACCACGGTGCTCACGCCGGGACGTCCGGTTCCCGACGCCGTCTTCGGGGCGATCGACCGCCACCAGCCGAGCGCCTTCTTCTCGGTGCCCACCGTCTACAACATGCTGCTCAACAGCGAGGGCGCCGCCGGGCGGGACCTCTCCTCCGTGCGCACCTGTGTCTCCGCCGCCGAACCGCTCCCGCCGGAGTTCCTCTCCCGCTGGCAGAAGACGTACGGGCTCACGATCCTCGACGGCATCGGGTCGACCGAGATGCTGCACATCTACTGCTGCAACACGCCCGAGGCGGTCCGTCCGGGATCGTCGGGCAAGGCTGTCCCCGGCTACGAGCTCGAGGTCCGGGCCGAGGATGGGCGCCCGGTCGCCCGAGGCGAGGTCGGTGAGCTGTTCGTGAAGGGCGACTCCGCCCTGGCCGGCTACTGGCACCACCGCGACCGCACCCGCCGGACGCTTCGCGGCGAGTGGTTCTCGACCGGCGACCGGTACCTCGAGGACGACGACGGGTACTTCCACTTCGAGGGCCGGGCCGACGACATGATGAAGGTGGGCGGGCTCTGGGTCTCGCCCATCGAGATGGAGAACGTGCTCCTCGAGCACGAGCTGGTGCTGGAGGCCGCCGTGGTCGGGATCGAGGTCGACGGGCTGACCAGGATCCGCGCCCACGTGGTGTGCCGCCCCGGCGTCACCCCCGGCGACGCGCTGGTGGCCGAGCTGCAGGAGCTGTGCAAAGGACGGCTCCAGCGCTATCAGTATCCCCACATCGTGCAGTTCACCGACGACCTGCCCAAGACGGTGACCGGGAAGATTCAGCGGTTCGCCCTGCGGGCGCTCAGCCCGCCCGCCGGCCAGGAGACGACGTGATCGACGGCATCCCCCTCATCGACGCCCACCTCCACCCGGCCCGCCTGTCGACACTGCGCATGCCCGTGGAGCAATGGGCCGGCGGGTTCGGTTCGATGGACGGCGTCTACGAAGGCGACCACGTCTCCCCGGAGCGCTTCGACGCCTATCTCGAGAGCGAGGGCGTCGATGTCGCCATCTGCTTCTCCGAGTACAGCCCGCTGTCGACCGGGATCCAAACCGTCGAGGACCTGTTGCCCATCGTCGGGTACAACCCGGCCCGGTTCCGCCTCATGGGCAACGTGAACCCGCACCTGCACGGGCCCCCGGTGGCCGAACTGGAGCGGCAGATGGCGCTCGGCCCCGTCGCCGGCCTCAAACTCCACCCCGTCCACGCCCGTTTCGCCCCCAACGAGGCGGTGCTGTGGCCGCTCTACGGCCGGTGCGCCGAACTGAGCCTCCCCGTCGTCTTCCACTGCGGCACCAGCGTGTTCCCCGGCGCGGTGAACCGCTACGCCGACCCGACCCTCATCGACGAGGTGGCCGGCGCCTTCCCCAGCCTCAAGATCGTCCTCGCCCACGGCGGCCGGGGCTGGTGGTACGACGCCGCCGCCTTCATCGCCCTGATGCGGGACAACGTCTGGATCGAGATCTCCGGGCTGCCGCCCAAGAAGCTCCCCACCTACTACCGCAACTTCGATCTCGGGCGCCTCGGCCGCAAGTTCATCTTCGGCACCGACTGGCCCGGTATCCCGGGGATCAACCACAACGCATCGGCGGTGGCCGATCTCGGGTTCGACCGGGACACGCTGGAGCTCATCTTCTGGCGCAACGCCGCCTCCGTCTACCGGCTCGGCCACCTTCCGTTCGCTACGTAGTCCAGCGCCAGACGCCGTCCGTTCGTTCGCTTGGGTCGGCATTTCCGAGCGGGCAAGAAAGGCCGCAACGAAGGGGGCGGGTGGGTGGTTCAGTCGTTCTGGCGTTCATGGGCCCGGACTTGTGCCGGGGTAGTTTCCGGGCATGACGCGACCCGGACGTGACGCCCCGCCCAACATGACGGACTACGAGGCCGAGCGGGCCCGCTTCCGTCTCGACGTGCCCGCCCGCTTCAATTTCGTGCTCGACGTGCTGGAGCGGCGGGCGGCCGCCAGCCCCGACGGGCTCGGCCTGATCTCCCTCGACAGTTCCGGGGGCCTCTCGGCCCGCCACACCTGGATGGACCTGGCCAAGGAGAGCCGGCGGATGGGCCACGCCCTCACCGCCCTCGGTATCGGCAAGGGCGATCCGATCTTCGTGATGCTGCCCCGCATCCCGGAGTGGTACACGGTGGCGCTCGGCGCGATCCGCATCGGGGCCATCCCGATGCCGGGCACCAGCCTGCTGACGGGCAAGGACATGGTCCACCGCATCGAGCGGGCCGAGGCGGTGATGGCCGTCACCGATTCCGAAGGGGCGGCCAAGCTCGACGGGACGTCGGCCGATCTGCCGTCGCTGCGCTACCGCGTGGTGGTCGGCGAGGCCCCGAGTTCGGCGTGGACGGCTCTCGACGCCCTCCTCCAGCCGGCCTCCACGGACCCGACCCCCGCAGATCCGACCTCCTCGGACGACCCGATGCTCCTCTACTTCACCAGCGGGACGGTCTCGCACCCGAAGATGGTGATGCACACGCAGGCCAGCTACGGCCTCGGTCACACCATCACGGCCCGCTACTGGCAGGACCTGCGGGAGGGCGACGTCCACTGGACGATCTCGGACATGGGTTGGGCCAAGGCGGCCTGGGGCAAGGTCTTCGGCCAGTTCGTCCAGGGCGCCACCGTGGTCAACATGAACATGGGCAAGCCCGACGCCGACCTCATCCTCGACACCATCTCCCGCCAGGGCGTCACCACCTTCTGCGCCCCGCCCACCCTCTACCGCTCGCTGGTGCAGGCCGACCTGTCGGCCCACGACCTGTCGGGGCTGCGCCACTGCGTCTCGGCCGGCGAACCGCTCAACCCCGAGGTGATCCGCATCTGGGAGGGGGGAACCAGCGGGCTCACCGTCTACGACGGCTACGGCCAGACGGAGACGGTCAACCTGGTGGCCAACTACCGCTGCGTGCCCGTGCGGCCCGGTTCCATGGGCAAGCCCACCCCGGGCTTCGACGTGCAGGTGGTCGACGAGGACGGCGAGCCCGTTCCCGACGGCGAGGAGGGCCACATCGCCGTACGGGTCGCGCCGGAGCGCCCGGTCGGGATGTTCAACGGCTACTACAACGACCCGGACGCCACCGCCGCCGCCTTCCACGGCGGCTGGTACTTCACCGGCGACAAGGGCCGCCGGGACGACGACGGCTACCTCTGGTTCGAGGGCCGCTCCGACGACGTCATCACCTCCTCCGCTTACCGCATCGGACCCTTCGAAGTGGAGAGCGCGCTGGTGGAGCATCCCGCCGTGGCCGAGGCGGCCGTGGTGGGCAAGGACGACCCCGAGCGCACGCAGCTGGTGACCGCCTTCTGCATCCTCGCCCCCGGCTATGAGGCCTCCGACGAACTGGCCAAGGAACTCCAGGACCACGTCAAGCAGACGACCGCCCCCTACAAGTACCCGAGGCTGGTCTACTTCGTGGAGGAGTTGCCGAAGACGGTCAGCGGCAAGATCCGGCGCACCGAGCTGCGGGATCGACTGCGGGAGGAATAGGAAAAACCTGCCGGAATACGGACAAACGGGGCGGCGGTTCCTACCGAGAGAACGGTCGGTAACATCTTTCCGTAAGACGTCCGAAATGGGATACTTCGAGAAGATCGCACTCTCCGTCGCCTGGCGACCACTCAAGGTGTCACAGCGATTCGTGGCAGGAGGAAGTTCTCGATGGGAAGAGCAAGGGGGGCTCTGCTGGCCGTGCCTCTGGCGCTCGGCGTAGCCGCCTTCGTCGGTGCGCTGGCCGCCCAGGACACGCCGGTCCGGGCGGAGGTGGCCGCCGCCGGTTCGGTACCGCAAGGCGCCGGCGCCGAAGCCGCGGTCACACCCCACCTCGGCGGGGCCCAAGTCGCCATGCCGGTCACGGACGCC
>CAZCVW010000072.1:0-11865 GCA_964502185.1 uncultured Burkholderiales bacterium | reverse complement strand
AACTTCCCCACCCGCTACCTGGTGAACGACGCCTCGCTGCTCAAGAAGATCCCGGTGGTCCACGGGTCGATCTTCCGCTTCGAGGGCCAGGTCACCGTGTTCAACCCCTACATCGGGCCCTGCTACCGGTGTCTCATCCCGGAGCCGCCGCCGCCGGAACTGGCGCCGTCGTGTGCGGAGGCCGGTGTGCTGGGCGTGCTACCCGGCATCGTCGGGTCCATCCAGGCGCTGGAGGCCATCAAGCTCATCCTCGGCCTCGGCGACCCGCTCGTCGGCCGCCTCCTGGTCTACGACTCGCTGGAGCAGTCGTTCCGCAACTTCAAGGTGAACCGTGACCCGTCGTGCCCGTCGTGCGGCCCCGACGCCACGATCACCATCGCGGACTACGACGACCTCTGCCTGCCCCACGCCGTGCTGGCCGACGGGAGTACCGTCGGCCACTAGGCCTGAGAGATACTTGAGAAACCGGGGGTCAGTAGCTGGCGGCCAGGGCCAGCAGGTACACGGTCGAGGCGGCCATCACCGCCAGCAACGTACGCCGCAGCGACGCGGGCGACATGCTGCGGGCCGCCCGCGCCCCGACGAACGAGCCGAACAGCCCGCCCGGGACGAGCCAGAGCAGGGCGCTCCCGTCGATGTTGCCCAGCATCCAGTGGCGGAACCCGGCGGCGATGCTGGCCACCAGGATGGCGAAGAGCGAGCTTCCCACCGCCAGCTTGCGGGGCACCTTGGCCACGGCCACGACGACCGGTACGATGAGGAAGGCGGCGCCCACCGCGAAGAGGCCCTTCAGGAGGCCGATGACGGCGCCGCCCACCACGGAGGCGCCCAGTTCCCGGCGGCCCAGCTCGACCTCGACGACCGGCTGCCGGTCCGGGGGCAGACCGTCGGGGCCGACGGCCACCGGGCCCTTCGGCACGGTCGCCTTGGGCTTCGGCTCGGGGGCGGGCACGTCGGTGTCACCCGCGGGCGCCGGACCGGGCAGCGTCACCAGGGGTCGCCGGGCCTGCGGCCAGGCCAGCGAGATTCCGGAGACGCAGGCGGTCAGGAGCCCGAGCGAGAGGACGAGGTCGCGGCTGGAAAGCGCCTCGCCCAGTTCGGCCCCGGCCACGCCGGAGACGGCGGCCGCCGCTCCGAGGACGATGGCGAGGCGCCGGTCCACCGAACGGAGCCGCAGATGGACGAACGTGCCCCAGCCGCCCATGACCATGAGGTACACGAGGCTCGTACCCACGGCGACGTGGGCGCTGGCGCCGGCCGCCAGCAGTAGGACCACGGTGGCGAAGCCGCCTCCGGCCCCGAGCATCCCGGCCAGGACGCCGGTGACGCAGCCGACTGCGACGAGCAGAACGTCGTTCGACACTAAGCCTCTCCGGCGGCCCTCCTACGGGGGTGCGCTCCGAGCCAGGGTAAATCACAGCTTTCACAGTGGCAACAACCGGTCACGGTCCGGCGACCACCCCGCCGTCCCGGAGGCGGCCGATTTCGGCGTCGGACAGACCGAGGACATCGGCCAGCACCTCGTCCGTGTCCGCGCCCAGCTCGGGCGCCGGCCGGGGTGGCAGGCGGTCCATCCCCGAGAAGGACAGGGGCGACCCGGGCATGAGATAGGTGCCGATCCCCGGCTGCTCGACCTCTTCGAACATGGGGTTGTCGGTTGAGCAGCGGGGATCCGAACGGACCAGCTGGGTGAAGGTCTGGTACGGGCCCCAGCACACGTCGTGGGCGTCGAAGATCTCCCCCACCTCGGCCAGCGTGTGGGTGATGATCCACGGCTTGAGGATGGCGCCGATGACCTCCCGGGCGGCGAAGCGGTCGCCTTCCTCGGACAGATCGACACCCAGCAGCTTTTCGATCTGGCTGCAGGCCTCGCCGATCCCCGTGGCGGCCACCAGGCTCTCCCACTGGCGCTTGGTGAGGCCGACCACCATGATCCGCCGGCCGTCCCTGGTGGCGAAGTCCCGGCCGAAGGCGCCGTAGAGGTAGTTGCCGTACTTCGGGCGCTCGGTGCCGTTGATCTGCACCTCGGCGATCTTGCCGAGGTGGCCGACCATGGCGATGGCCACGTCGGAGAGCGCCAGCCTGACCAGCTGCCCCTGACCGGTGGTCCGCCGGCGCCGCTCGGCCGCCAGCAGGCCGGTGGTCGCCAGGGTGCCGGTGATGGCGTCCCAGGCGGGCAGGAGATGGTTGAAGGGGACGCCGAGGTTGGTCGGCCCCGTGGACCACGGGAAACCCGTGGCCGGATTGACGGTGTAGTCGACGGCCGAGCTCCCGTCGTGGTTGCCCGTGATGTTGACCATGATCAGGTCGGGCCGCCGGGCGGAGAGCTTCTCGTAGTCGAGCCAGCCGGTGGCCGGGAAGTTGGTGAGGAACAGACCCGCTTCGGGGCCGGGGGCGGTGATGAGGGCGGTGAGCAGCTCACGGCCCTCCTTGGCCCGCAGGTCGACGGCGATCGACCGCTTGCCCTTGTTGAGCCCGGCCCAGAACAGGCTCTTGCCCTCCGTCGTGACGGGCCACCGTTTGGTGTCCAGTCCGCCCCCGATCGGATCGAAGCGGATCACGTCGGCGCCGAGTTGGGCCAGCGTCATCCCGCCGAGAGGGGCGGCGACGAACGCCGAGCCCTCCACCACCCGCATGCCGGTCAGGATACCGTCCACAGAACGCGCTCCTTCGAGTTGGTTGGTTCTCAGGCCATCAGGGCGACGAAGCGCCAGTCGAGCACCTGGTCCTCGGTCTCGCCGGTGCCCTGCCGGTCGGCCCACACCGCGGCCCGCAGGTCGAGGAGGCCACCAACCGCCAGGGGGGTCGTCGACTCCACTGTGAGCTCGCCGCGCAGCACGTCCTCCTCGAAGACGGGGGCGGTGTGGTCGCAGCTGCGCCAGGCCAGGATGGTCACCAGGTTCGACAGCGCCCGGGTGGCCAGCGCACCGGCCATCCCGATCGTGTGGCCGCCGTAGACGAGGCGCCGTCCGTGGGCCCCCGCCGCCGGGTCGGTGTGGGTGGCGGCCAGGTTGAGCGTCGCCCGCACCAGCTCGGGGGCGCAGGTGACGGTGTCACGGCCCTCGATGACGTACGTCGTGCCCGCCGCGATGTCCTCGAAGTGGGCGCCGCCGCCCGCACCGGCCCGGAAGGCGGCCAGATCCCACCCGGCCGGCACGGCCTCCACCACCCGGGCGGCGTCGAGGTCGGCGGGGATGCCGGTCAGGGAATAGGCGTGGCCGGTGTCGAGGTCCGGGTCGGCCATGGGGAGCAGCGGAGCCCGGAAGAAATCGAGCACCCGGTCACCCTGCTGGTTCTCGACCCGCATCCGCAGGACGGCGACGCCCGTCGAGGGCCGGCCATCACCCAGGTGTCCTTCGCGGCGCGAGTTCTGGCGCAGTCCGACGACCTCGGTCCGGGTCCGCAGCGTGTCGCCGAGATGGACCGGCCGCAGCAGTACCAGTTGCCGGTAGAAGAGGTTGCCCCGCACCCGCTGCGACGGCGTGGTGGTCTGGCCGATGGCCACGTTGCAGACCAGATTGGGATGAGCCAGCGGTTCGGGGCGTCCGGTGGTGGCGGCCGACAGCCCGTGGTCGAGCGGCAGGCGCAGCCGGTCGCCGAAGAGGGCCCCGTGCAGCGCGGCATGACCGGCCGTCAGGGTGACCGCCGGGGCGTCGTCGAAGACCTGGCCGACCTTCAGATCCTCGAAATAGGGGCCGCCCACGGTGACGCGCCGCTCCATATGCCCTACTTCTGGGCCGACTTCTGGGCCGACTTCTGGGCCGTGGGGCGCTCGAAGTTGGAGAGCACCTCGACGAGCGTGCGTACCCCGTAGCCGGTCCCGCCCTTGACCATGTAGCCGTCGTCGCCGCCGGCTCGGGCCGGACCGGCGATGTCGAGGTGGGCCCACGGGATGCCGTCGCCGACGAACTCGCTCAGGAACAGACCGGCGGTGAGGGCCCCGGCACCCCGTCCGCCGCTGATGTTCTTGAGGTCGGCGATCTCGGAGTCGAGGTCCTTGCGGTACGGCTCCGGCAGCGGCAGGGGCCAGATCGGCTCCCCGGCCCGGTCGGCCGCCTCCTGCACCTGCCCGAGCCACCGGTCGTTGTTACCCATCAGCCCGGCGATCTTGGCGCCGAGCGCGACCACGCAGGCACCCGTCAGGGTGGCCAGGTCGATGATCGCGTCGGGCTTCTCCTCGCTGGCCAACGAGAGCCCGTCGGCCAGGATGAGGCGTCCCTCGGCGTCGGTGTTGAGCACCTCGACGGTCTTGCCGTTGCGGATCTTGAGGACGTCGCCGGGCTTGATGGCCCGCCCGCCGGGCATGTTCTCGGTGGTGGGCACGAAGGCGATCACCTTGGTGCGCACGCCCGCTTCCCGCAGCACGGACATGGCTCCGATCACGGCGGCGGCCCCGGACATGTCCGTCTTCATGGTCTCCATGCCTTCGGCCGTCTTGATCGACAGCCCGCCGGAGTCGAAGGTGATCCCCTTCCCCACGAGGGCGACGGTCCCCCGGGCCCGGCCGGGCGGCGTGTAGGTGAGCTTCACCAGTCGGGGCGGCTGGTCCGAGCCCAGGGACACGCCCCGCAAGCCGCCGAGGCCCTCGTTCTCGATGTCCACCTCGTCGAGTATCTCGATCTGCAGTCCGCCCTCGTCGGCCGCCCGCTGCGCCTCGGCGGCCAGCGCGGTAGGAGTGAGCGAACCGGCGGGTTCGTTGACCAGGTCACGGGCCCAGGCCACCGCCTTGGCGATGGCCGCGCCCCGCAGCAGGCCGGCTTCGGTGGTCGGGTCGGGCTTGGTCACCACCACGGCGCGCTCGAGGGCGGAAGGCTCGCCCTTGCCCTTGTAGCGCAAGAACTTGTAGTTGCCGAGCGAGATCCCTTCGGCCAGCGCCTGCGCGGCCTGGGCCCGCGTCGCTCCGGAGGGTGCCGCGTCGATCAGCGTCGTGGCCACCACCTTGGCCTTGGACGCCCTCCGGGCCAGCGCGGCCCCGGCCCGCCGGAGGCCGTCCAGCGTCACCTTGTTCTTGTCGCCCATGCCGATGAGCAGGGCCGACTTGGCCGCGAGCCCCGCGCCCGGAACGGAAAGCGTCTGGTCGGCCTTGCCGTCGAACCCGGCTTCGGCCATGAAGTCGGCGAGCCCACCGGAGAGGGCGGCGTTCAGCGCCCGGCCGCCGGGGCCGAGGCTGCGGCCCGAGAAGACCGGCACGGCCAGGATGTCGGCCTTCACCTTGGCGGGCGGGGTCGAGGCGAAGGAGAAGGTGACGGGCACGGCGGGCTCCTTTTTGGTCAGTCGGCCGGGGTCTGGCGGACCGGGCGCCAGGCGCCTTCCTGCCACCGGGCCAGGGTGTAGACGAGGTCGGCCAGACGGTTGAGGTAGGGCACGACCTGGCTCGTCCCGTCGATCCAACCCTCCCGGGCCGCGGCGACCGCGGCGCGCTCGGCTCGCCGGACCACGGTGCGGGCCAGGTCGAGGGCCGCGGCGGTGCGGTTCTCGCCCGGCAGCACGAACTCCTGGGGCGGGTCGTAGCGAGCGGTGATGTCGTCGATCACGGGCTCGAGGGCCACCACCATCTCGGCGGTGACGAGCGAGACGCCGGCCGTGAGCTTCCTGCGGTTCTCGGGCGCGGTAGCCAGTTCGGCGCCGGCCACGAACAGTTCTCGCTGCAACCGGATGAGCAGATCGTTGAGCTCCGACCCCGGCTCACTCTCCGCTCGGGCGAGGCCCAGTGCGGAGACCGCTTCATCCACCTCGCCGTAGGCGGACGGTCCGGCGGAGTCCTTCCCGACCCGCGTGCCGTAGAGGAGGCCGGTACTGCCGTCGTCACCTTTGCGTGTGTAGACCTTCATGACATGGGCACAGCGGCGCAGTCTAGGCGGTGGCATCACGGCGGTTACCCTTTCCCCGCATGGGCGCTTTCCTCGACATCGTTCGTGAGCGGGTCGTCGTTTTCGACGGCGCGACCGGCACCAACCTGCAGACGCGCCCTCTCGGCCCGGAGGACTTCGGTGGTGCGGCCCTCGAGGGTTGCAACGAAATGCTCGTGGTCACCCGGCCGGACGTCATCGCCGAACTCCACGCCAGCTTCTTCGAGGTCGGTTGCGACGCGGTGGAGACCGACACCTTCGGGGCCTTCCCGGTGGTGCTGGCCGAATACGGAATCCCGGACCGCACCTTCGAACTGAACGAGGCGGCGGCCCGGATCGCCAAGCGGGTGGCGGCCGACTTCTCGACTCCCGACCGTCCCCGGTTCGTCATCGGATCGATCGGGCCCGGTACCAAGTTGCCGTCGCTCGGCCAGATCGACTTCCCCACACTGCGGGATGGCTACGAGGCGCAGGTCGACGGCCTGCTGGCCGGCGGCGTCGACGTGCTGCTGGTCGAGACCGTGTACGACCTGTTGCAAGCCAAGGCGTCGATCATCGCCTGCCGGCGGGCCATGGCTCGGGCCGGCCGTGAGGTGCCCCTCATGGTGCAGGTGACCATGGAGACGACCGGGCGCATGCTCCTCGGGTCGGAGATCGGCGCGGCCCTCACGTCGTTGGAGGCGCTACGGCCGGATGTGATCGGGCTCAACTGCGCCACCGGCCCCCGGGAGATGACCGAGCACCTCCGTCACCTTTCCCGCCACGCCCGCACGTTCCTGTCGTGCCTGCCCAACGCCGGGCTCCCGTCCGTCGTGGACGGCCACACGCACTACGACCTCACGCCGGACGAGCTGGCCGAAGCCCACGACCACTTCACCGCCGAGCTGGGCGTGAACATCGTCGGGGGCTGCTGCGGTACGACCCCCGAGCACCTGCGGAAGGTGATCGAGCGGGTCGGCGGCCGCGAGCCACTTCGCCGTGAGCCGATCGCCGAACCGGGCTGCTCGTCGATCTACACGTCCGTGCCCTTCGCCCAGGACGTGTCGTTCCTCGGCATCGGCGAGCGCACCAACGCCAACGGGTCGAGGAAGTTCCGGGACGCCATGCTGGCCGCCGACTGGGACACCTGCGTGCAGATGGCCCGGGAGCAGGTGAAGGAAGGGGCCCACGTCCTCGACGTGTGCGTCGACTACGTGGGGCGCGACGGCGTGGCCGACATGCACGAGATCGTCGGCCGGTTCGCCACGCAGGCCGCCATCCCGCTGGTGCTCGACTCCACCGAGGCGCCGGTCCTCGAAGCCGGACTGCAGCATCTGGGCGGCAAGGCGATCCTCAACTCCGCCAACCTGGAGGACGGGGAGGGTCCGGGTTCTCGCTTCGACAAGGTCATGTCACTGGCCAAGGAGTACGGCGCGGCCGTCATCTGCCTGCTCATCGACGAGGAGGGCCAGGCCCGCACGGTCGATTGGAAGCTGCGGGTGGCCCACCGGATTCACGACCTCGCCAGAGAGCGCTACGGGATCGAAGCCACCGACCTGATCTTCGACGCGCTCACGTTCCCTTTGAGCGCCGGCCAGGAGGACCTGCGCCGGGACGCCATCGAGACGATCGAGGCGATCCGGCGGATCAAGGCCGAGCTCCCCGGCGTGTCCACCACTCTGGGCGTGTCCAACGTGAGCTTCGGCCTGAAGCCGGCCATCCGCCACGTCCTCAACTCGGTGTTCCTCCACGAGGCCGTCGCCGCGGGCCTCGATGCCGCCATCGTCCATGCCGCCCGGATCCTGCCGCTGAACCGTATCGATGAGCGGGCCAAGGAACTCGCCCTCGACCTGGTCTACGACCGCCGGCGCCCCGGTTACGACCCGCTCACCGAACTCATGGCCGAGTTCGACGATCTCGAGGCCGGTGTCATCGAGCGGGAGGACCGTTCCGGCTGGACGGTGGAGGAGCGCCTGAAGGCCCGCATCGTCGACGGCGACCGGGACGGGCTCGAGGCCGATCTCGAGGAGTCGCTGACCGGCGGCCGTCCGGCGCTGTCGATCATCAACGACGTCTTGCTCGAAGGCATGAAAGTGGTGGGCGAGCTCTTCGCCAGCGGCGAGATGCAGCTGCCCTTCGTGCTGCAGTCGGCCGAGACCATGAAGACGGCGGTGGCCTACCTCGAGCCCCACATGGAGAAAGCGGACGCGGGCGGGAAGGGCCGGGTGGTGCTCGGGACGGTCAAGGGCGACGTCCACGACATCGGGAAGAACCTGGTCGACATCATCCTGACCAACAACGGTTACGAGGTGAAGAACCTGGGGATCAAGGTGCCGATCACCGAGTTCGTGGAGCAGGCGTCCGACTGGGCGGCCGACGCCATCGGCATGAGCGGCCTGCTGGTGAAGAGCACGCTCATCATGCGGGAGAACCTCGAAGAGCTGAACAGCCGCGGTCTGTCGCACATCCCGGTGTTACTGGGCGGAGCGGCGTTGACCCGTAACTACGTCGAGCGCGACCTGCGGGGCGTCTACGAAGGCCGGGTCTTCTACGGCAAGGACGCCTTCGAGGGCCTGCGCACCATGGAGACCCTCATCCAGGGGAAGCGCAGCGGGAACCTCGACCCCGACTTCGGCCGGGCCCTCGGCGGCCGAGCGCTCCCGCCCCGGAAATCGCAGCGGGAAGCCGGAGCGCGGGCCGAGGCCATCCCCGCCCGTTCCGATGTCGACCCCGACGCCAAGGTCTTCGACCCGCCGTTCCTGGGGGCCCGGGCGGCGAAGGGCATCTCGCTCGACGAGATCGCCGGCTACCTGAACGAGACGGCCCTCTTCCGCAACCAGTGGCAGTTCCGGCCCGAGCGCGGCGAGCCCGACGAGGAGTTCAAGGCCCGGATCCGGCCGACGCGGCGGGACGAGCTGGCGAAAGCCAAGGCCGAGGGTTCCCTTGTACCCGCGGTGGCCTGGGGCTACTTCCCCGCCAACTCAGACGGCGACGACCTCGTCGTCTGGACGGGCGTGGACCGCAAGACGGAGCGGACCCGCTTCCACTTCCCCCGCCAGCAGAAGGCGCCCTACCTCTGCATCGCCGACTTCTTCCGCCCGGTGGACAGCGGCCAGCCCGACTACGCCGCCTTCCACGTGGCCACCATGGGCCAAGCCGCTTCGGAGCATTCCAAGCGACTCTTCGACTCGGACCGTTACCAGGACTACCTCTTCTTCCACGGCCTCTCGGTCGAGATGGCCGAAGCCCTGGCCGAGTACTGGCACCGCCGCATCCGGGAGGAGTGGGGCTTCGCCGACGAGGACGGCCCCAGCCTGGCCGGCCTCTTCCGCCAGCAGTACCGCGGCTCCCGCTATTCCTGGGGCTACCCCGCCTGCCCCGACCTGGAGGACCAGGCCAAGGTGGCCGACCTCCTCGAGATTCACCGCATCGGCGTGACCATCTCCGAGGAGTTCCAGCTCCACCCCGAGCAGTCCACCTCCGCCATCATCGTCCCCCACCCCGAAGCGAAGTACTTCATCGCCTGACCCTGGACGCAGCGTGTGCATTCATCGGGGTCAGAGCCCGGCAGATGCACAAGGTCTGGCTGGCTCGTCCCGCCCGGCGAGTTCCTGTCACACCCAACGCCAATACTCGCGGCCATGAAATCTGAGCGGAGTGCTGATCGGAGTGCTGATCGGAGTGCTGACGCACGCGCCTCGCGCCAACAGGGCGCCATCAGCCATGGACAAGCGATCGCGGTCGGACTCACAGAGGATCAGATAAGGGGCCGGCTGAAGAGCGGACGATGGCGGCGGCCCCTAACCGGCGTGTACGTGTCCGCCAGCGCGCCCGAGACATGGCAGCAACGCCTCTGGGGCGCCATCCTGGCCGGCTCGCAGGGGACGGTCGCCTCCCACTTGAGTGCAGCCGCCCTCTTTCAGCTCATCCCGCCGCCACCCGTACTGCACGTCACACTTCCGCCCACGGCCAGCGCCCGGAAACGGGCGGGGATCCCCCACCGTTCGCCTCTGCCGCGACCGGACCGCTGCAAGGTCGGCAACATCCCGTGCACGACGCCGGCCCGCACGCTGGTCGACTGTGCCGCCCTCGTGTCGCTCGATGCGTTGTGCGACCTGGTCGACACGGCGCTCTACCGAGGCCTCACCACCGTGGGCAAGGTCAGGGCAGCGATCCAACGGGCCGGACGAAATCGCAAGGGAACCCGGCAACTGGAAGAGGCGCTCGTCGTGTGGGACGACGTGATCAGGCCGGGAAGCCCGGCGGAGGCCCGGGTGCTCAGGTGGTTGAGCCGCAACGGGTTCCCGGTGCCGGAGCGGCAGTACGCGATCGAGAACGAGGATGGGGAGGTCGTGGCCAAGGGCGACTTCGTCTGGCCCGATCCGATGGTGCTCATGGAGTACGACGGGGAGGAGTTCCACGGGCCGCGACGGTGGAAGCTGGACGACGAGCGGGAGGGCAAGGTGGTGGCGCTCCTATGGAAGGTGGTGCGGGCCGACAAGTTCGACTTCCGGCCCTCGGCTACTCGCCTGCTCGACCTGCTCCGTGAGACGCTACCGGGCTTATGAGCGACGGGACCGACCGGTGAGGTCGTGGCGGTGGACGGCGGCGCCGGGCTCTAACTCAGTGCTCTAACTCAGTTCCGCCTTCAGCACCCGGCGCAGCAGCTTTCCCGTTTCGTTGTAGGGCAACTCGGTCCGGAACTCGATGGTCGCCGGTGTCCGGGACGACCGCAGGCGGGCCCGCACCCAGTCCCGCAACTCGGCTTCGCTGGCGCGGGCGCCTTCGGCCAGCACGACGGCGGCCGCCACCCGCTCGCCCCACTCGTTGTCGGGCACGCCGACGACGGCGGCGTCGGCCACGGCGGGATGGGCGACGAGCACGTCCTCGATCTCGCCCGGCGACATGTTCTCGGCACCCCGCACGATCACGTCGTCGAGGCGGCCCTCGACGAAGAGATAACCGTCGGCATCCAGGTAACCGCCGTCGTTGGTGGGGAACCAGCCGCCGGGGGCGGGGGCCGGCCGGCCCAGGTACTCGCCGGCCACCTGCTCACCCCGCACGCAGATCTCCCCGCGCCCTCCGGGCGGCAGGGGCGCCCCGTCGGGATCGCGGATCTCCAACTCCAGACCGGGCAGCGGACGGCCGACCGAACCGAGCCGGGCCCGGACAGCCGGGTCCTCGCTGGCCAGGGCCGTGCGGTGGTCCTCGGGGCCGAGCACGGCGATGGTGGAGCTGGTCTCCGTCAGGCCGTAGGCGTTCACGAATCCCACCCCGGGCAGGAGGCGGAGGGCCTGCTCGATGACCGGAACAGGCATCCGGCCGCCGCCGTAAGCCAGATGCAGCAGTCCGGGAAGCCCCTGGCCGGTCCGGTCCACGGCCTCCAGGATGCGCGTCAGCATGGTGGGCACCACCATGGCGTGGGTGATGCCCTCGGCCGCCGCCGTGGCCACCCAGGTCTCCGGGTCGAAGGCCGGCAGGTACACGAGCCGCCGGCCCCCGTAGACGGACGTGAGGATCGTGGCCATACCGGCCACGTGATACGGCGGCACGCTCACCAGGGCGGCGTGGTCTTCGCCGGCCCCCATGAACTCCACCGTCGACAGCACGTAGGAGGTGAGATGCCGGTGGCGCAGCACAGCCGCCTTGGGCTCGCCGGTCGTCCCGCTGGTGAAGAGGACCACGGCGACGTCGTCCGGGTCGGCCGGGGTCGGGCCGGGGCCGTCGCCGCCGACGGGACCTTCGCCCTCATCCCCGGAACCTTGGGCGAGGAACTCCGCCCGGGAAATCAACTGCAGCCCGGGGATCTCCCCCACCCGCTCCGGCACCGATGCGTCCACGACCGCCAGGGCCGGCGCCGTACGGAGCAGGATCGCCTTCAGGTTCTCGTCGGCCAGGCGGTAGTTGACGGGCACGAACGGCACGCCGGCCAGGGCGCTGCCGAACAGGGCGAGGGGGACGGCCTCCGAGTTGACGTCGACCAGGGCCAGGCGCTCGGCGCCCCGGGCGGCCAGCAGCCGAGCCACCCGCTGGGCCC
>CAZCVW010000071.1:0-11866 GCA_964502185.1 uncultured Burkholderiales bacterium | reverse complement strand
GCCCCCGTGCCGCCCGGACGCCGTCCGAAGGTCCGGCGCCGGGCGGCGGGAACGGCTCCCCCGGCAACGGCGGCACCACGCGTCGTCCCCCGATCCGGGCGCCCGAACCGTCCTGACCCCGCCCGGTCCGTCGCTACCACCTCGCCCTGCGACGTCAGGAGGCGGCGACAGCCAGGGCGTGCTCGAGCTCTTCGGTGGTGACGTTGCCGACGAAGCCGGCCCGGACCACCCCGTCGGCGTCGGCCACGACGGTGGTCGGCACGCCTTCGATGCCGTAGCGCGTGTGCAGGTCTTTGGCCTCGGAGACCTCGATGTCGCACGTCGCCACCGACTCCGACTCGAGGGCGGCCACCTTCACGCCCATCGGCCCGCACGAGTCGCACGTCCGGGAGGAGAACAGGACGACGATGAGGGGCGCGCCCGGACGGGGAAAGTCCTGGCGGTCGAGCTGGGCGGGGACCGGGTACACGCCCTGGGTCGGCGGGGCCGGGCGTCGCCGTTCGAGCCACCGCGCCACCAGCACGGCGGCCACAATGACGACGAGGGCGAGGGCGATCCGGGTTCCCACTGGCGCTTGCTCCAGTTATAGTTTCACTAACAGTTGATAGCAGCCAAGTGGCCAGAAACAGTTGCCAGCAACAGAGGAGGGCTCATGGTGCCCAAGGTGGTGCAGGACGCCGGTTATACCGCCGTCGGGCTCGGCGTCATGGCCGTACAGCAGGTGCAGACACGGCGCCGGGCCGCACGGGCCGCCGCCGGACGGCGGCTCCAGTGCCTGCAGTCGCAAGCCGGTTCGGTGCTCAACCTGGCCAAGCAGGTGGGCGCCCCCATCGTTGCCCAACTCGGCCGCGTCGCAGGGCCCTTCGGCCCTTAGCGGTCCCGTCGCGGGATGATGCCGCCGAAGCGGCGGTCCGGGATGGGCGTCTCCTCCGGCGGCAGGAAGACCGTGTCCTCCTCGTCGCCTTCGCGGTGCTCGATCTGGGCTCCGTGGTAGTTGCTCGGCTGCTCGGCGGGCGTCCGGGCGGTCTCGGCCAGCCGGCGTAGCTCGACGAGAGCGGCCTCCAGGTCCGGCCCGGCCGTGGCCATGGCTTCCACCACGGGCCGCACCGCCTGGAAGTGGGCGCCGACCACCTGGGACTCGACGATGATCCGCTCGAGGATCCCGGCCTCGGCCGCCACGCTGGCTTCGGCGATGGCGTCGAGCTTGGTGGCGATGAGCCCCTCGAGCTGGCGGAACGAGCCCTCCAGCCCGGTGAGTCGGTAGCTCACGGCCTGATCCAGCGCCGCCAGCCTCTGGTCGTCGACTCCCCCGCCCGCCGCGGCCGCGGCGACCGCCGGGAGACCCGCCTTCAGGTCGTCGAGACCCTGCTCGACCGACTGCGTGAGGGTCTCGAGCCGCTGCTCCACGTCGGTCGTGCGCACGAACTCCTCGAGCCGGCTGGAGCGCTCGTCGACCGTGAGCTCCAGCGACTTGAGGCGCTGACCGATGTCGTCGCTCCGCACCTGCTCCTCGAGGTTCCCGAACCTCTGCTCGAGCGTGGCCTCGAGGGCGGCGAGCCGGCCACCGACGTCGGTGCCGCCGGCCAGGGAATCCTCGAGGCCGATGAGGCGTTCGGTGAGCTGGCGTTCCGCCGCGGCCAGACGAGGAACGACGTCGTCGGAGACGACCTTCTCCTCGAGCAGGCCGAGGCGCTGCGCCACCGACAGCTCGCCCGTGCCGACGAGGCCCTCCAGGGTCCCCATGCGCTCGCTGATCTGCTGCTCGAGCTCGAGCAGGCGGGGCGACACGGTGTCGGCCCGGACGGCCTCTTCCACCCGCCCCAGGCGCTCCCCCATCGACTGGCCGATTGCCTCCAGGCGACCTTCGACCTCACCCTTGAGCCCCTCGACCTCACCCTTGAGCGCGGCCTCGAGCCGGCTGAAACGCTGGGCGAACTCCTCTTCCAGCAGCTCGAGGCGCAGTTCCACTTCTCCGCTGCGCAGGAGCCGGGACAGCTCGGTCAGACGCTCGGTGACCAGGTGCTCCAAGCCCTCCAGGCGCCGTTCGAGCTCGGCGAACGTCTCGCGCTGGGCGCGTTGCTCCGCCAGCTGCGCCACGACGGCTCGGCTGAACAGCTCATCTACACGAGGTACGCCGTCGGTCAATTTCCCTCCGCGTGTCTCCGGGGACGCTTCCGCACCCCGGGCCGGGCCCCTGCTCCCGGCCGTCGGCGCAGTGTAAGGCGAGCCCTCCCGCCCCGCCAAGCCGGCAGAAACCCCCGGCTACGCTCTCGCCAAGTGTATGTAGCTCTGGCCGGAGGGGTGGGTGCCGCCCGCTTCCTCAGGGGACTGGTGCGGGTCGTCCCTCCCGAAGAGGTCGTGATCGTCGGGAACACCGGCGACGACGACACCTTCCATGGCCTCCACGTCTCGCCCGATCTCGACACGGTGACCTACACCCTGGCCGGAGTGGTCGGGCCGATGGGCTGGGGTCTGGCCGGCGACACCTTCCGGTGTCTGGAGGGCCTCGCGCGGGCCGGCGAGGAGACCTGGTTCCGCCTCGGAGACGCCGACCTGGCCACCCACCTGCACCGCACCGCCCGCCTGCGGGCCGGAGCCCCGCTGTCCGAGGTCACGGCCGAGATCGCCCTGTCCTACGGGCTCAAGTCGCGCCTCCTGCCCATGACCGACGACCGGGTCGCCACGCGGGTCGAGACCGTGCCATCGATCCGGGGGCACACCGTGCTGGCCATGCAGGAGTGGTTCGTGCGGGAGCGGGCGGAGCCTCCGGTGCGGGCGATCCACTTCGAAGGCGCCGAGGAGGCCCGACCCGGCCCCGGGGTCCTCGACGCCCTCGCCGAGGCCGAAGCCATCTTCCTGTGCCCGTCGAACCCGGTGATCTCCATCGGCCCGATCCTGGCTCTTCCCGGCATCCGGGACGCGCTCCGGGCCCGCCGGGACCGGGTCGTCGGTGTCAGCCCTATCATCCACGGCGCCCCGGTGAAGGGGCCGGCCGACCGCCTCATGGCCGCCGTCGGCTTGGAGGTCTCCTGCGCCGGGGTGGCGTCGGCCTACGCCGACATCTGCTCGACGCTGCTGGTCGACCCGCTCGACGCCGACCGGGCCGACGACGTCGCCGCCCACGGGGTACGCCCCCAGGTGACACCCATCCTCATGCGAGACGCCGAGGGAGCGGCCCGCCTGGCCCGCGCCGTCCTCGAGGGGCTCGATGCCTGAGACCCTGCAGATCATCCCCGTGGAGGGGATGCCGGAGATCGTGCCGGGCTCGATTGTCGCCACCCTCGTGGTGGAGGCGGCCGCCGCCCAGGGCACAGCGCTGGCCGACGGGGACTGCCTCGTCGTCACGCAGAAGGTCGTGTCCAAGGCCGAGGGGCGCCTCGTCCGTCTCGACGCCGGTGACCACGCCGGGAGGGCGAGGCTGGTGGAGTCCGAGTCGGTGCGGATCCTGCGCCGGCGGGGCGACCTGATCATCAGCGAGACCACCCACGGCCTGGTGTGCGCCAACGCCGGCATCGACCTGTCCAACGTGGACGACGGCTGGGCGGTGCTCCTCCCGGTGGACCCGGACCGCTCCGCCCAGCGCATCCGAAACGGAATCCGGGCCGCGGCCCGCGTCGAGGCGGGGGTGGTCATCTCCGACACCTTCGGCCGCCCGTGGCGTCACGGGCTGGTCGACGTGGCCATCGGCGTGGCCGGTCTCGCCGCCGTGGTCGACCTCCGGGGCACCGAGGACGACCGGGGCCGCCCTCTCCAGGTCACCGAGGTCGCCCTGGCCGACGAGGTCGCGTCCGCGGCCGAGCTGGTGATGGGCAAGGCCCGGGGCGTCCCCGCCGCCATCCTCCGCGGCCTGCACCCCGGGTGGTTCCGGGAAGGCCGGGCCGCCGAGCTCGTCCGGCGCCATTCCGACGACCTGTTCCGGTAGCAAAAAATCAGGGGGCCTCGTGGGAGGCCCCCTGATCCCGTGTCGGTCCGGCCATGCCGGCTGCGTGTCCCGGGGACACCCCGTACCCCGGGTGTGCTCTTAGAGCAGGCCCCCGAGGCCGCCACCGAGGAGGCCGCCGCCGAGCAGGTTGTTGACGCCTAGCATGCCGGTGTCGCCGCCGAGCAGGCCGCCACCGCTGAGCAGTCCGTCGAGCAGCCCGTCGTCGACGCCGCCGAGGATCCCGTCGCCGTCCTCGTCGTCGATCTGGTCGCTGGTGTCCCCGCCGTTGGTGGTGGAGACGACCTTGATGCCCTCGCCGACGCCGGGGCCACGCAGCTTGCAGACGGACTGGGCCACGGTCACGTCACCCGTGCCGAGGATGCCGTCGAGCTCGAGGCGCAGGGCGTTGACCGTGACCGTGAGCCGGCCGCTCTTCCCGGTCGTCCGCTTCTCGATGCGCTGCTCGTTCAGGATCAGGCTGCCGATGCCGGGGATGGAAACCCGGCTGTTCGGGCGGGCCTGCAGGCCGACCATGTCGACCGCGATGCCGAGCACAGAGCCGTCGGCGAAGACCACGTCGCTGGCCACGTCAACCCGGTCCTTGGTCACGTGGCACTCGCTCTTGAGCACCTTGATGAGCAGGTCACCGAGCAGATGGAGCTTGACGGTGGCCACCCGGGACGACGCCTTGGACATGAGCTTCTTGGCGTCGGTCTCGGCCCCCGAGGCCAGCACCAGCGCCTCGATGAGCGGCGGCACCTTGACCTTGGCGGCGTTCGCGAACCTCGGACCGGCGTCACCGGAAAGGCGCAGCCGGGCCACCGGGCCCACGTCCAGCGGCACCGCTCCGAGGACGTCCACATCGACGTTCAAGGCGAAGGCCGCCGCCCTCGCCGTACCGAGCGCGTCGCGGCCTGCGGCCGCCGGCGCTGCGGCGCTGGCTACCAGCCCGGCCACGGCGAAACCGACCACCGCAGCGGGGCGCAGCCTCCCGTGCATGAGCTTCCTCACGTCCTACCTCCGTTTTGCCCTAGGAAGGGAATCCCCGTTACCACGATCCGTGTTCACAGACGGTCGTATGGACGTACCGTGCCAGAACGGACAAAGGCTGCAAATGGCTCATCGGTACCCGCGGAGTACCCCTACCGGTACTGGTACTTTCCCGGACTCTCCGCTGCACTCCCGTCCTCTACCGATCAGCTATGACCACTTAAGTGGCGGAAGTGGTGTATGCGCGCCTAGGCTGTAGCCATCGCTCCAGGCATCGGTCCGACCGTCGTACCGGGCAGGTTCGACAAAGCTCTTTGGTGACCGAGCGTGGGGGCGAGGAGGTGGTCGGGATGAATGGTCAGATCCGCTGTGTGCTCGGCGACCGCTCGGTGTTCTTCACCGAGGGGCTGACGTCCATCGTGCGAGCGAGCGGCGAGGCCCGGATCGTCGGCTGCTCCCAGAATCCCGACGACGTGCCGCAGCTCGTCGCCGACCTCGCTCCCGACGTGGTGATCGCCAGCTTCGAACCGCCGGCCGTCGCCATCGACGTCGCCCGCCAGGTCACGGGCCCGCCCGTACTGGTCATGACCTGGTCGCGCCGGGAGGACGACCTGCTCGACGCTCTCCGGGCCGGAGCCAACGGCTTCGTCCACAAGGAGATCGAGCCCGCCGACCTGCTGCGGGCGGTCACCGAGGTGGCCGCCGGTCGCACCGCCTTCCCCCTCGGCTGGGAGCGGCTCCTGGTGAGCCGCCTGGACGGGCACCGTCCGGCCGGCCACCGCCGCCACGATCCCGTGGCGCTCACCCAGCGGGAACGGGACATCGTCCAGCTCATCGTGGACGGTCACTCCAACAAGGCGGTGGCCGCCGCGCTCGGCATCGCCCACCAGACGGCCAAGAACCACGTCCGCCACGTGATGGCCAAAGCCCGGGTGGCGTCCCGGGTGCAGCTCTGCGCCTGGGCCATCGAGCGGGGTTACGCCCCCACGCAGACCGCGGCCACGGCGTAGAGCCGCCGTAGCCGGGGACCAACATCGCCGGGCCGCCTAGCCCTCCCGGCGGCGGAACCAGTCCAACGTCTGGCCGAGCCCGTCCTCCAGCGAAGTCGTCGGCTTCCAACCCAGGGCGGACCCCAACAAGGTGGGGTCGAGAGCCGATCGGGCCAGCTCGCCGGGGCGGGCGGGCGAGTAGATCGGCGACGCCTGGTGCCCCGTCAGCCGGGCCATCGTCGTGAACAGCTGGTTCACGGTCGTCTCCACGCCGGCGCCGACGTTGCCGAGCACCCGCCCGCCGGCGTCACGGGCCCGGGCGAAGGCGTCGACCACGTCGTCGACGTAGACGAAGTCACGGGTCTGGGTGCCGTCGCCGAAGATCGTCGGCGTCTCGAGCGCGAGCAGCTTGCGGGCGAAGATGGCGACCACGCCGGCCTCGCCGTGCGGATCCTGGCGGGGCCCGTACACGTTGGCCAGGGCCAGCACCGTGTAGTCGAGGCCGTGGACCTCGGCGTAGTAGTGGAGGTAATCCCCCACCGCCTTCTTGGCCACGCCGTAGGGCGAGATCGGCCGGCGGGAGTGCTCCTCGGTGGTCGGCGTCTGCTCGGGGATGCCGTAGAGGGTGCCCCCGGAGCCGGCGAAGACGACCTTCCGGCTGCCGGCGGCCAAGGCACCCTGGAGCACGTTGAGCGAACCGACGATGTTGACCTCGGCGTCGAAGGCGGGGTTGGCCACCGACACCCGGACGTCGGCCTGGGCGGCGAGGTGGAAGACCACCTCGGGCGAGCGCTTGGCGATGAGCCCGGTCACGGCCGGCGACCGGACGTCCAGCCGGTGAAAGGTGCACTGGCCGGGATGGGCCGAGCGGGCGGCGGTGAGGTTGGCCAGCGCGCCGGTGGACAGGTCGTCGATCACGTCGACCTCGTCGCCTTCGGCCAGGAGCCGCTCGGCCAGCCGGGAACCGATGAACCCGGCGCCGCCGGTGACGAGGGCCCTCACCGGGTGGTCACGCCTCGAGGCGGGTGCCAGACAGGCGGGCGCCAGACAGGTGGGCGCCGGCCGGCACCGTCGCGCCGGGGCCGATCACGCTGATTCCCGTCACGACGGCCCCGTCCCCGATCGAAGCGCCGGCGCCGACGATGGAGTCGGACACCTGGGCGTCGCGGCCCACCTGGGCGCCGTCGAGCAGCACCGAGCGGATGACACGGGAACGATCACCGACCCCGACCCCCGCGCCGAGCACCGACCCGTCCACCGATGCCGTGGGAGCCACGGCCGCGCTGGCCCCCAGGAGCAGGTCGGCGGCCATGTCGAGGTTGGCCTGGAGGTACTTGGCCGGCGTGCCGATGTCGAGCCAGTAGCCGCCGGACCCGACGGCGTAGAGCTTCCCGTCCCGTTCCAGCAGCCCGGGGAACGTCTCCCGTTCGATGGACACGTTGCGCCCGACGGGGATGCTCCCGATGACGGACGGCTCGAGCACGTAGGCGCCGGCGTTGATCCATTCGGTCGGGGCTTCCCCCGGCGCCGGCTTCTCGACGAAACCGAGCACGCGGCCGTCGGTGTCGGTCGGGACCACCCCGAAGGCCGACGGGTCCTCGACCCGGGTCAGCGAGATGGTCGCTTCCGCGCCCCGGTCCTCGTGGAACCGGATCAGGGCCGAGAGATCAAGGTCGGTGAGCACGTCCCCGTTGCACACCACGACACGCTCGGCGAGGGCGTCGCCGGCGGCGAAGCGGATCGCCCCGGCCGTGCCGAGCGGTTCGGGCTCGACGGCGTAGGCCAGGCGCAGACCGGGGACGGCCTCCGCTCCGGTGAAGTGCCCGGTGAAGGCGTCAGGCTGGTACCCGAGCGAGAGCACGACCTCGTCAACGCCGTGGCTCGCCAACCACGCCAACTGGTGCTCCAGGAACGGCCGGTTGGCGATGGGCAGCATGGGCTTCGGCGTGCCGTAGGTCAGGGGGCGCAGACGGGTACCCTGCCCACCGGCCAGCACGATCGCCTTCATGGCTACTTCGCGGTCGTGTCGGTGGTGGGGGCGCTGGAATCCGTCGTCGGGGCGCTGGAATCCGTCGTCGGGCCGGTCGTCGGCGTCTGGTTCTCCAGCTGGTCGAGCAGCTCCTGGGGGATCTGCTGCTGCTCAGCGCCGGGGATGTCCGTCGGGCCCTGGCCGCTGCCGACCACCGGCGGGACACCGATCTTCTCGCCTTCCGGAAGGAAGGCCAGAGCGACGACGTCGCCGTCGTTCGGCACGTAATTGGCGGGATTCCCCGACTTCTCCTTGTCGTTCACCGACCAGCGGATCTTGCCCACCTTGTTGTCCAGGTTCGGGCACTTGTCGCCGTTCTTCAGGTCGGCGCCATCGGCGAGCTCGAGCTCCTTGGCGTTCACCTTCTCGCCCGCCTGGTCGAGGAACAGGCCGACGGTGGCGCGCTGGTTGGCGCCCGCCCGGGAGGCCGGGTGCATGTGGATGAAGCCGTCACCGTGGGAGTGGATACCGGTGGCCGCCTCGTACTGGGGAGTGTTCGGCTTCCACTCGCCGCAGACGTTGATTCCGAGCGCCGCGTGCCAGTGCTCGCCGATGTCGGGTCCGACGGCGCTGGCCTTGTCCTCGCCCCGGGACAGGACGATGCCGATGATCCCGAGCACGACGACGACGGCGATCACCGCGCTGAAGCCGAGAGTTCCGGACTTCCGCTTGGTGGGCCTGATTGGCTTTTTGCGGGAGGACTTGCCCATGGAGGGAAGGCTAGCGGCTGCCCTTGGCGAAACGGTGGTGGACCATCGCCAGCCCAGCGCGAAAGGCCAGAAATGCGGCGGCCGGGGGCAGCAGGACGCGCCGCCGTCCGGTCCAGCGGAGGCGGGCGAAACGGAGCAGCGAGCGGTGGTGTTCGGCGATCATCCGGTACGGGGCGCCGGCCGTGCTCACGCCCAGATGATGGGTGAGCGCCGCGCCCGGTTCGTAGGCCACGCGCCACCCGGACCGGCGCAGGCGCCAGCACAGATCCACGTCCTCCACGTACATGAAGTAGCGCTCGTCCCAACCCCCGATGTCGTCGAGGGCGGCCCGGCGCAACCAGATGGCCGCCCCGGAGACCCAGTCCACCTCCCGGCGCAGCGCCGGGTCGGCGTCGGTCGAGCGGTACCGGCGGGTCCACGGGTTGGCCGGCCACCAGAAGTAGGCCAGGCCGTGGCCGACCGCGTCGACGGTGGACGGGATCGTCCGGGCCGACGGGTACACGGTGCCGTCCGGGTTGCGCAGCTGCGGACCGAGGGCGCCGAGCCACCGGTCGTCGCCGAACCGCCCGGCCATGACCGCGCCGGCGCCCGGGAACACCTCGGTGTCCGGATTCAGGACGGCGACGATCGGCGCGCTCGTCGCCGCCATGCCGAGGTTGGCCGCCCGGGCGTAGCCCAGGTTGGCTCCGGTCTCGACGACGGCCACGCCGGGCTGCGCCCGCCGGAGCGCGGCGAGGGATCCGTCCGACGAGTCGTTGTCGACGACGACCAGTTCCCCGTCCGGGTCGTCGGCCAGGACCGACGCCACGCACCCGAGCAGCGCCTCCCCGGCGTTGTAGTTGACGACGACGTAGCTGACCCTGCTGTTCTCAGCCACCGACTTCCTCGTACACCGCCCACGTGCGGCGGGCCGCCTCGGCCCAGGTGAAGCTGGCCGCCCGCTTCTGGCCGCGGCGGGACAGGTCCTCGGCCAGGGCCGGGTCTTCGATGATCCGCTCGATGGACTGCGCCAGCGCCTCGTCGTCGAGCGGGTCGACCAGCAGGGCGGCGTCCCCGGCCGTCTCCGGGAGGGCCGAGATGTTGGAGGTGACGACCGGGGACCCGCAGGCCATCGCCTCGAGCACCGGCATTCCGAACCCCTCGTAGAGCGACGGGTAGACGAACACGGCGGCCCGGGCGTAGAGGGCGGCCAGTTCGCTGCGGGGCAGGGACCCCTCGCTCACGATCGTCCGCCCGTGAAGGCCGCGGTGGCGCAGGCCCTCGCCCACCTCGTCACCCAACCAGCCGTTGGGCCCGTGGAGGATGAGGGACAGCCGCGGGTGCCGGTGGGCGATGCGGGCGAAGGCGTCGAGCACGCCGATGACGTTCTTGCGCTGCTCCTGGGTCCCGACCCACAACACGTAGGGCTCGGAGATGCCCCGGCGTTCCCACAGGGCGCCGGCGTCGTGCAGTTCGGCTCCGGAGATGTCGACGCCGTGGGGCACCACCCGGATGCGGGAGCGCTCCACGCCGTAGAACTCCTCTACGTCCAGCGCGGTGGAACGAGACGGGCAGATGATCCGGGCCGCTTCGGCGGCGGCGATCTTGGCGCCCCGCTTGTGCATCCCCCGCGCCCGTCGGGGGTAGCGGTCGGCGAACCGGATGGGAGCCAGGTCGTGGACGGTCACCACCAGGGCGGCCCCGCCGGCCGGCGTGATCGCCGGGCCGGTGGAGTGGACGACGTCGAGGTCGCCACAGACGCTCTGGGGCGGCGGCCGGCGGTCTGTCATCCACACGTCGTAGAGCCGGTCACGCTCCAGGTGGAAGGCGGCCCGCTCGATCCGCAGGGCCTCGAGTTCGGGAGGCACCGTCTCGTGGGCGGCGTGGAAGGCGACCAGGTCGTTGCCGTGGCCCGTCTCCAGCAGCCCCCGGCACAGGGCCAGCGCGTAGACGCCGACGCCGGTCGGCACCCTCTGGAAGATGGGCTCGGCATTCAGACCGGCGCGCATGTCCGATCCCTAACGCCCTACCCGGCACTTGATCAGGATCCAGAGCGCGTCGAGCCCGTCGCGCCAGGTGATCTTCTTGCCCTCGTGGACCTCGCGGCCCGTATACGAGATCGGCACCTCGTAGATCCTCTCCCCCGTCCGCAGCACCCGGGCGGTCACCTCCGGTTCGAAGCCGAACCGGTTGCTGGACAACCGAAGGCTATCGAGCAGCCGCCGGTCGAAGAGCTTGTAACAGCTCTCCATGTCCGAAAGGGTCGTGTTGTACAGCACGTTGGTCGTGAGTGAGAGAAAACGGTTCCCGACCCAGTGCCAGAACAGCATGTTCCTGCGTTCCCCGGTGAAGCGGGAGCCGTAAACCACCCTGGCCTTCCCCCGGAGGACCGGAGCGAGGAGCTTCGGCCAGTCCTCGGGGTCGTACTCCAGGTCGGCGTCCTGGATGATCACGAGGTCGCCGGTGGCGTGGGCCAGGCCGGTGCGGACGGCGGCGCCCTTCCCCCGGTTCTCGGGATGGAAGACCACGTGGACGGTGGAGTCCTCCAGCTGGCGCAGCACCGGGACGGTCCCGTCGGTGCTGCCGTCGTCGACGATGACGATCTCCCGGTCGAGGGGCAGATCGACGGCCCGGGCCCGGCGCACCGCCTCGGCCACCGTGTTGCGCTCGTTGTAGACCGGCACGATGACCGTGAGCTTCTTGTAGTCCGGGGTCCCGTAGTCAGGCACCGGCGCTCCGGAACCAGTCCACCGTCCGCCCGACCCCGTCGGCCAGACCCACGTCGGGCCGCCACCCGAGCACCCGCTCGGCCAGGCCGATGTCGGGACGACGCCGGACGGGGTCGTCCTGCGGCAGAGGCCGGGTGACGATCGGCGAGGCCGACCCGGTCGCCTCCAGGACCAGCTTGGCCAGCTCCAGGATCGTGTACTCGTCGGGATTGCCGATGTTGACCGGCCCTCCGGTCCAGTCCGAGTTGAGCAGGGCGAGGAGCCCCCGGATCTCGTCGTCGACGTAGCAGAACGACCGGGTCTGGGAGCCGTCGCCGTACACGGTGAGCGGTTCGCCGGCCAGGGCCTGGCTGATGAAGTTCGGCATCGCCCGCCCGTCGCCCGGCCGGAGATACGGGCCGTAGGTGTTGAAGATCCGGACGATCTTCACGTCGAGGGCGTGGGTGGCCCGGTAGGCGGTGGCCAGGGCCTCGGCGAAGCGCTTGGCCTCGTCGTACACGGAGCGGGGCCCCACCGGG
>CAZCVW010000070.1:0-11931 GCA_964502185.1 uncultured Burkholderiales bacterium | reverse complement strand
GGGGCGCCGGACGGCCGGCCGCCTCCGCGGCGGCGGTGATGGACGGCACGATCCGCTTCTCGACGGCCGTCCGGCCGGCCATCCAGGTGACGGTGCCGTCGGCCACCTCGCCCGCCACCTTCAGCATGGCCGGGGCCAGCGCCGAGACGAGGACGGGGAAGGGCTCGGCATCGGCAACCTTGGCCGATCCGGCCCAGGTGTGGGCCTGGAGCAGCTCGCCGGTGAAGTCGGCCGTCCCCTCGGTGATCAGCGCCCGCAGGATGGTGACGTACTCCCGGGTGTGCCGGGCGGGACGGGCGTAGGGCAAGCCGTGGATGCCCTCGATCACGAGATGGTGGGAGGGTCCGACTCCGAGCACGAGCCGGCCGCCGGTCGCCGCCTGGGTGGTCATCGCCTGCCCGGCCATGGCGATCGGATGGCGGGGATAGGTGGGCACGACCGCCGTACCGAGTTCGATGTCGGGCACCTGGGCACCGGCGACGGCCAGGGCGGTCAGGGCGTCGAGACCGAAGATCTGGGGCAGCCAGGCGGTGTGGAGCCCCGCCTCGGCCACCTTTCTGATGCTTTCCACGGTACCGGCGAGGCCCGCCGCGTCCATAGGGTTGACCGATACACCGATTTTCATGGGCTGGATCCTGGCACGGCCAGGGTCTAGGAAGTACGTGCATGACCGCCGAGGCCGACCCCATTGAGCACCCGACTGTGACCCTCGACCTGCACGACCTGCGCCTCGACGAGGCCGGTGCGGGCCGCACGCCTTTCCGCGTGCTCTCCGACGACGGCACCGAGGTGGTCGGCCCGCTCCCCGAACTGGGCGACGCCGACCTTCAGGCGATGCTGGCCGAGATGATCAAGGCCCGGGTCTGCACCGCCCGGTTCTTCGCCCTGCAGCGCCAGGGCCGGGCCGGCACCCACGCCCCCATCGAGGGGCAGGAGGCCGCCGTGGTCGGGGCGGTCCAGGCCCTCGACCCCGCCTGGGACTGGGTCCTGCCCCAGTACCGGGAGCCGGTCGCCCTCGGCCGCTACGGCCCCGAGGTCCTCGCACGCTTCGCCCTCTACCAGCGGGGCCACCCCGCCGGCGGCCACATCCCCGCCCCCATCCGGGTGTTCCCGGTCCAGATCTCGCTGGCCGCCCAGATCCCCCACGCCGTCGGCCTGGCCTGGGCCATGCGCCACAAGGGCGACCCCGGAGTCGCCTGCGTGTTCTTCGGCGACGGCGCCACCTCCGAGGGGGACTTCTACGAGGCGGCCAACTTCGCCGGCGTGCTGCGGGCCCCGGTGGTGTTCCTGTGCGTCAACAACGGTTGGGCCATCTCCACCCCCCTGTCGGCCCAGACCGCGGCCGAGACGCTGGCGGCCAAGGCCCATGCCTTCGGGTTCCCCGGCGTCCGGGTGGACGGCAACGACGCCCTGGCCATGTACGCGGTGGTGGACGCGGCCCGCCGCCGGGCGCTGGCAGGCGAGGGGCCGACCCTCGTCGAGGCGGTGACGTTCCGCATGGGACCGCACACCACCGCCGACGACCCCAGCCGCTACCAGACGCCCGAAGACCGCCACGGCTGGCCGGAGCGTGACCCGATCCTCCGGCTGCGGGCCTACCTGGAGACCCGGGGGGCATGGGACGACGCCCGCCAGGCCGAGGCGGAGAGCGAGGCGGCAGCGGCCATGGACGCAGCCTGGGAGGCGGCCGAAGCCGCCACCGTCGCCCCCGACGCCTTCTTCGACCACGTCTACGCCACGCCCACGCCCCGGATGGAGCAACAGCGGGCCGAGCTCCGGGCCCGCCTTCTCGGCGGGGAAGCCTGATGCCCGTGATGACCCTGGTCGAGGCGGTCAATTCCGCCCTCCACGGCGAGATGGCCCGTGACGACCGTGTGCTCGTCTTCGGCCAGGACGTCGCCCGCAACGGCGGCGTGTTCCGGGCCACCGACGGCCTGTTCAGCAAATTCGGCGGGAGCCGGGTGGTCGACACCCCGCTGGCCGAGGGCGCCATCATCGGCACGGCGGTGGGACTGGCCGCCGAGGGACTCGTGCCCGTTCCCGAGATCCAGTTCCTCGGCTTCTCCTGGCAGGCCTTCCACCAACTGGCCGGCCAGCTCGCCCGCCTCCGGTACCGCTCCGACGGGCGCTTCGACTGCCCGGTCACCGTACGGGCCCCGTTCGGAGGCGGCGTGCGGACGCCCGAGCTGCACTCGGAGGCGCTCGAGGCCCAGCTCGTCGGCTGCCCCGGCCTCAAGGTCGTACTGCCAGCCTCCGCCGCCGACGCCAAAGGGCTGTTGGCCTCGGCCATCCGGGATCCCGACCCGGTCATGTTCCTCGAACCGCTGAAGGGCTACCGGCTCATCAAGGACGAGGTCCCCGAAGGCGAGCACCTGGTGCCGCTCGGAAAGGCCCGGACGGTGCGGGAGGGCGACGACGTGACGCTGATCGCCTGGAGCGCTCAGGTGGAGGTCGCCCGCCGGGCCGCCGACGTGCTGGCCGCCGAGCACGGCCTCTCGGCCCTCGTCCTGGACCTGCGCTCGCTCGTGCCCCTCGACCTCGAGGCCATCGTCGGCGCCACCGAGCGCACCGGCCGGGTCGTGGTGATCCAGGAGGCACCCCTGTCCGCCGGGTTCGCCGCCGAGATCGTCGCCACCATCAACGACGAGGCCTTCTATTCGCTGCAGGCGCCGGTCGCCCGCGTGTCCGGCTACGACGTCCCCTACCCGGTCGGGATGCTGGAAGACCATTACGTCCCCGACGTCGACCGGGTCGTCGCCGCCGCGCTCCGCACCTGCGGCGAAGCGGCCTAAGGGCGGGCGGGGTCGAGATGGCGCAGGTCAAATTCCGCCTGCCCGACGTGGGCGAAGGCTTGGAAGAAGGCGAAGTCGTGTCCTGGCTGGTGGCGACGGGTGACACCGTCACCCGCGACCAGCCGCTGGTCGAGGTCCAGACCGACAAAGCGCTGGTCGAACTGCCGTCGCCGATCGCCGGACGGGTCGTCCGATTGGCCTTCGCGCCGGGCGACATGGTCAAGGTCGGCCAGGTGCTGGTGGTCCTGGAGGACGGGGCGGCCGGGGTGCCCGCAGCCCCTCCGGAGCCGGCCCCCCCAGAGACACAGCGCCCGGCGGCCCGGCCCAAGGCGCCCCCGGCCGTGCGGAAGCTGGCCGTCGAACTCGGCGTCGACCTCACGCAGGTGACCGGCACCGGGCCGGGCGGGCGCATCCTCTCCGCCGACGTGCAGGCCGCCGCCCAGACTCCCCCTGCGACCGTGAAGCCCGGGCTCGGCCAGAGCGCCCCGGGGAACCACCCCCTGCGGGGCATCCGGCGGATCACCGCCGAGACGATGAACCGGTCGTGGTCGGAGATTCCCCACATCACGTCGATGGACGAACTCGACGCCACCGGTCTGCTCGAAGCCCGGAAGGCGCTCGGCGGCAACCTCAGCCTCGTCGCCTTCATGGTCGCCGCGGTCGCCCGGGCGCTGCGCCGTCACCCGCTGCTCAACGCCTCCGTCGACGTCGGCGCGGGCGAGTTCACTGTGCACGACGGGTGCCACGTCGGCCTGGCCGTGGCCACCTCGGCCGGGCTCATCGTCCCGGTCGTGCGCGACGCCAACCGGCGGACCCTGGCCGACCTCGACGCCGAGATCCGCCGGCTGACGGCTGCCGCCCGGAACCAGCGCATCGGGGTCGCCGACCTGTCCGGCGGCACGTTCACGATCTCCAACTACGGCAGCCTGGGGGGCCGCTTCGCCACGCCGCTGATCCGCCCGCCCGAGGTGGGGATCATGGGGTTTGGGTCCATCCGGCCCCGGCCACTGGCCGTCGACGGCAACGTGGTAGCCCGGCCCACCCTGCCCTACTGCCTCTCCGCCGACCACCGGCTGATCGACGGAGATCTGGCCACCGCCTTCGCCGAGGACGTGGCCGCCACGCTGGCGGCGCCCATCCGGCTCTTCGCCGGGCATTAGACGATGGGCGGTAGACGATGGTCGTAGGGGAAGTCGCCACCGGCACCGACGTGCTCGTCATCGGGGGTGGTCCGGGTGGCTACGCCGCCGCGCTGCGGGCCGCGGCGCGGGGGAAGTCGGTGACGCTTGTCGAACGTGACCGGCTCGGCGGCGTGTGCCTGAACACCGGCTGCATCCCCTCCAAGGCGCTGATCCACGCCGCCGACCTGGCCGCCAGCCCGGCCGAGGCCGCCCGGTTCGGTGTCGACCTCACGGCCACGGTCGACATGGCCCGCGTCCAGGCCTGGATGGGCGACGTGGTCCGGCGCCTGACGGGCGGCGTCGAGCAGTTGCTGCGGGCCGCCGACGTCACCGTGGTGGACGGCACCGCCCGCTTCGCCAGCCCCAGGCGGGTGGCGGTCTGGAAGGGAGACGCCGGGGCCCGGGGTGTCCCCGAGTCCGACGCCCGCTTCTTCGAGTTCGGCGCCGTCATCGTCGCCACCGGCTCCCGTCCCGTCAGCCTGGCCGGCCTGCCCTTCGACGGGCGCCGGGTCCTCGATTCCACCGGGGCGCTGGCCCTCGATCATGTCCCCGCCCGCCTGGCGGTGGTGGGCGGCGGCTACATCGGTGTCGAGCTCGGCACCGCCTTCGCCAAGCTGGGTGCCGACGTGACCATCGTCGAGCTCACCGACGGGCTTCTCCCCGGGCTTCCGCGGCACCTGGTCCGGGTGGTCGAGCGGGCCCTGCGGTCTCGGGGCGTGCAGCTCCAGTTGGAGAGCAAGGCCCTCGGGCTCGACGGCGACGACCTCGTGGTCGAAGGCCCGTCGGGCGAGGCTCGCGTCCCGGCCGACACGGTCATCGTGGCCACCGGCCGCCGGCCCAACACCGACGGCCTCGGCCTCGAAGCCGCGGGAGTCGCCCTGGACGGGTCCGGTCTGGTCACGGTCGACCCCTCCCGCCTGGCGGCCAAGAATCTCTATGCCATTGGCGACATCACCGCCGGGCCCGCCCTCGCCCACAAGGCGACGGCCGAAGCCGATGTCGCCGCCACCGCCGCCACCGGCGGGCGGGCGGCCTTCGACCCCGCCACCGTGCCGATGGTCGTCTACTCCGACCCCGAACTGGCCACGGTCGGAGCCACCGCCGAGCAGGCCCGGGCGGCCGGGGCCCACGCCGTCGCCTTCTCCTTCCCGTTGGCCGCCTCCGGGCGGGCCCTCACCCTCGGCCGGCCCGAGGGCCACGTCGAAGTGGTGGCCGACCGCGGCGACGGCACGGTGCTCGGCGTCCATCTGGTCGGCTGGGGCGTCTCCGAACTGGCCGCCGGAGCGGCCCTGGCCGTCGAAATGGGCGCCACCGTGGAGGACCTCGCCCTCACTATCGCCCCCCATCCGACGCTGGCGGAAGCGCTGGCGGAAGCGGCCACGGGCGCCGCCAGACACATCTAGCTGGTCGGGCCCCTCATCAGGATCTCGGCCATCTGGACGGCGTTGAGGGCGGCGCCCTTGCGGAGGTTGTCGCCGGTGACCCACAGGTCGAGCCCGCCCGGGCGGGATGGGTCTTCCCGGAGGCGGCCGACGAGCACCGGGTCGATCCCGGCACCTTCCAGCGGCGTGGGCGCGCCGTCCCCGTCGTCGACCAGCACGACCCCGGGCGCGGTCGAGAGGAGGTCGACCGCTTCAGCCTTGCTCACGGCCCGGTCGAACTCCAGGTTGGCGGCCATGGCGTGACCCACGAATACGGGCACCCGCACGCAGGTGGCGGTGACGGCGATGGAGTCGTCGTGGAGGATCTTGCGGGTCTCCTTCACCAGCTTCCATTCCTCCGAGGTGTAGCCCGCCTCCTGCACCGACCCGGCCAGCGGGATGACGTTGCCGGCGATCGGCTTCGACCACACGTCGCCCGCCTCCAGGGGGCCGGTGCCGGCGCGCCGCAGGCCCTCCCACTGGCCGGCGTACTTGGTCCACTGCTCCTCCAGTTCCCGCAGCCCCGGCTGGCCGGCCCCGGACACCGACTGGTAACTCGACACCACCATGCGGCGCAGGCCGGCGGCCCGGTGGAGCGGCGCCAGCGCGGTCACCAGCACCATGGTCGTGCAGTTGGGACAGGAGGCGATGCCCTTGGGCAGGTCACCGAGGTCCCCGGGGTTCACCTCGGCCACCACCAGCGGGACGTCGGGATCCATGCGGTAGGCGGCCGAGTTGTCCACCACCCGGGCCCCGGCGGCCACCGCCTGGGGTGCCCACTCCAGCGCCAGTGGGTCGTCGACGTCGATCACCACGATCTCCAGCCCGTCGAAGCAGCCGGGCCGCAGGGTCTCGATGGTCACATCGCCGTAGGCGGTGGGCAGGCGGCGGCCTTCCGAGCGGGGCGAGGCGTAGACCCGCAGTTCGGCCACCGGGAAATCCCGTTCACCGAGGATGCGCAGCATCTCGCCGCCGACCAGGCCGGTGGCGCCGACCACACCCAACCGGACCGGGCCGCTCACGCCAGCACCCCGCCGGCCGAACCCTCGGCCAGCCCGAAGGCGCGGTGGAGCGACTGCACCGCCCGTTCCATGTCGGAGGCCCGCACCACGCAGGAGATGCGGATCGACGACGTCGAGATCATCTCGATGTTCACACCCTGCTCGGCCAGCACCTCGAACATGGTCGCGGCGACCCCGGGATGCGTCTTCATGCCCGCCCCGATCAGGGAGACCCGGGCGATCTCGGAATCCTGGTCGAAGGTGGTGGCCCCGATCTCGGGGACGAGGCTCTCAATCACCTTGGCCGCCTTGGTCAGGTCGTCCTTCGGCAGCGTGAAGGAGATGTCGGTCGTCCCGTCCTTCGACGTGTTCTGGACGATCATGTCGACGTTCACGGCGTCGTCGGCCAGCGCCCGGAACACCCGGGCGGCGATGCCCGGCCGGTCGGGGACGTTGGCGATCGTCACCTTCGCCTCCGAGATGTCGTGCGTGACACCCGAGATGATGGCGGCCTCCATCGTGGGATCTTCCTCTCTCACCCAGGTACCGGGTTCCCAGGTGAAACTCGAACGGACGTGGACGGCCACGCCGTGGTTGCGGGCGAATTCCACCGACCGGAGGGCGAGCACCCGCCCTCCGGTGGCGGCCATGTCGAGCATCTCCTCGTAGGACACGGCGGCGAGGCGCCGGGCGTCGGGCACGATGCGCGGGTCGGCGGTGTAGACGCCGGCCACGTCGGTGTAGATCTCGCAGGCGTCGGCACCGAGCGCGGCGGCGAGGGCCACGGCGGTGGTGTCGGAGCCGCCTCGCCCCAGCGTCGTCACGTCCAGGCTGGTGGAGACCCCCTGGAAGCCGGCCACCACGACCGCGTTCCCGGCGGCCAGCGCGTCGGTCAGGCGCTGGGCCCGCACCTCGAGAATCTTGGCCTTGCCGTGGACCGTGTCGGTGACGATGCCGGCCTGAGAGCCGGTGAAGGACACGGCCGGGACGCCGAGGTCGATGAGGGCCATACACAACAGCGCCATGGAAATGCGCTCGCCGGCGGTCAGCAGCATGTCGAGCTCGCGCCCAGCCGGGGCGTGCGAAACCTCGTGGGCCAGGCGGACGAGGTCGTCGGTCGTCTTGCCCATGGCCGAGACGACCACCACCACTTCCGAGCCCTGGCGGCGCGTGCGGGCGATGTGGTCGGCGACGGCGCGGATGCGGTCCGGGTCAGCAACCGACGTGCCGCCGAATTTTTGGACGACGAGGGTCATCGGAGCAGGCGCGCGGCGGTCATGAGGCACCCGAGGGTATCGCGAGCAGCCCTATTACCCATTTCTCGATTGCCGCCAAAGCGGGTCGGCCAAAAAATCAGGGGCGCCCACTAAACTCAGCCGCCATGCCGAACCCCAAGCGGGACCGTAAGCGCCAGAACGCCGCCGCCGGCCGAGCCGCCCAGCTCGAAGCCGCCCGTCAGGCCAAGCGGCGCCAGACGACCATCCGGACCGGTCTCTTCGTCGGCGTCGTCGCCGTACTGGTGGTCGTCGCCGCGATCATCAGCTCCGGCGGCGACGACAAGAGCGTCGAAGCCGGCGACAGCTCCTCCACCACGGCGACGACGGCCGAGGCCACCACCACGACGGCCAACCCGGCGCTGGCTGCCATTGAATGCAACGAGACGAAGCCGACCAAGACCGGGAACGGCAAGACGTACGACAAGGCGCCGGAGATGAAGATCGACCCGGCCAAGAAGTACACGGCCACCTTCGAGACGAACTGCGGCAAGTTCGTGACCGAGCTCGAAGCCAAGGACGCGCCGATCGCCACCAACAACTTCGTGTTCCTGGCCCGGGAGGGCTTCTACGACGGGCTCAAGTGGCACCGAGCGGCCCGCGACTTCGTGATCCAGGGCGGAGACCCGGAAGGCACCGGCTCGGGCGGCCCCGGCTACGACGTGGCCGGCGAACCGCCCAAGGACGGCTACGCCATCGGTTCGCTGGCCGCAGCCAAGACCGGGGCCGACCCGGCGGGCACGATGGGTTCGCAGTTCTTCGTGATCACGGGCCAGAACGGGACGACACTGCCCGCCGACTACGCCCGCTTCGGCCAGGTGACCGAAGGCGTCGAGGTGGCCCAGAAGCTCGAGTCGTTCTCGCCCCCCGCCGACGCAAGCGGGCGCCAGGACGGGCCGCCGACCCGGGACCTCTACATCCTCAAGGTCGAGATCACCGAGTCCGCCGGGTAGGCCTCGGGGCCGGCGCCCCGCTCAGGGCCGTAGAGGGTGACCGAGCCGCGGCCCGCCACCCGCCAGGTTCCGTCCGGGTCGCGGATCAGCGCGGTCTGCTCGTCGACGCCGGCCAGGGTGACGCCGTCGGCCCGCAGGTCGATCGAGCGCTCCTTCAGGTGGGCGGGCGCCGTGTCGTGGTGGGGGAAGACCGACAGGTTGGCCAGGAGGCCGAGACCGACGGTGTACGCCCCGCCCCGCGGGTCGACCATCGGGTCGCACAGCACCATCGCCCCGGCGCTCGAGGCGGCCACGACGGCGCCTTCCCGCCAGGCCTCCAGCAGTGCCGCCCACAGGCGGGAACCCTTGAGCACCGAACGGAGGTGCAGGGGCGAGCCGCCACCGAGATAGATGAACCGGGCTTCCCGTACCGCCGCCGCGTTGGTCTCGTCCTCCGCCTCGGTCCGGCCGAGCACCATCAGCCCTCGCACCTTGCCACCGAGATCCTTGAAGTAGCCGGTGGCGTGGTCCACGGCCCGCTGCGGCTGCTCGTACGCCGCCGCGGTGGGGAGGACCAGCACCTCGGCGCCGCCGGAGACCTCCAGCAGGGCGGCGTCGAACTTCCGGCAGCCGTCCCGCCATTCGGCCCCGCCGACCATGGCCAACACTCCGGTGCGATCAGTCGTCATCGAGGGGAGCCTACCCAGCTTCTTCCCCCTGCCATCCAAGCTGCTGGCGGCGCACAATGGGGGCGTGTTCGAGCGCTTCACCGATGAAGCCCGCCGGGTCGTCGTCCAGGCCCAGGAGGTCGCTCCAGGACCCCAACGACTAGCCTTGTTGCCCTGCCAGGCAGCCCAGAGGGAGAGGCCATGACCATCAAGCGCGTCGGAATCGTCGGCTCCGGGACCATGGGATCGGGGATCGCCGAAGTGGCGGCCAAGAGCGGCTTCGAGGTGGTGCTCCGCAGCCGGTCCCAGAGCGGCGCCGACAAGATGGTGGCGGGCCTGGAGAAGTCACTGGGCAAGCAGGTGGCCAAGGGCAGGCTGTCCGAGGCCGACCGGGACACCGCCCTGGCCCTGGTCCGGGGCGTGAGCGACCTCGACGAGCTGGCCGGCTGCGACCTCGTCATCGAGTCGGTGGTCGAGGACCTGAGCGTCAAGAAGGAACTCTTCGCCGCCTTGGACCGCATCTGCGCGCCCTCGGCCATCCTGGCCACGAACACCTCGACGCTGCCCGTGGTGGAGATGGCCGTGGCCACCGGCCGTCCGGACCAGGTCTGCGGCATCCACTTCTTCAACCCCGCACCGCTGATGTCTCTGGTCGAGGTGGTCCGGCCGATCACCGCCTCCGACGAGGTGATCTCCGCCGCCCGCTCGTTCGCCGAGGCCTGCGGCAAGAGCCCGGTGGAGGTCGCCGACGCCGCCGGCTTCATCGTCAACGCCCTGCTGTTCCCGTACCTGAACGACGCCGTCCGCCTGCTGGAGCGGGGCGTCGCCACCATGGAGGACATCGATTCCGCCATGAAGGGCGGGGCCAACTTCCCGATGGGTCCGTTCGCCCTCCTCGACCTGGTGGGCGTCGACGTGAGCGTCGCCATCCTCGAAGCCCTATACGCCGAGAACCCGGACCCTCACCTAATGCCCGCCCCCCGGCTGCGCCGGATGCTCTGCGCCGGCCTCCTCGGCCGCAAGAGCGACAAGGGCTTCTACGACTACGGGAAGTAAATCCCTCGAGCCGGGATGGCGCCGCGCGGGAGCGGGCGGGGAGAATGGCCAACGTGCCAACCAATGTGCCGGGGAGGGACAAGCCCTGGGTGATGCGGACGTACTCGGGGCACAGCTCCGCCCGGGCGTCCAACGAGCTGTACCGAACGAATCTGGCCAAGGGACAGACGGGCTTGTCGGTCGCCTTCGACCTCCCGACCCAGACCGGTTACGACCCGGACCACGTCCTGGCCCGGGGCGAGGTGGGCAAGGTCGGCGTCCCCGTCCCCCACCTGGGTGAGATGCGGGCCCTCTTCGACGGGATCCCCATCGAGGAGATGAACACCTCGATGACCATCAACGCCACCTGCATGTGGTTGCTCGGGATGTATCTGGCCCTGGCCCGGGAACGGGGCGTCGACCCGGCGGTGCTGACGGGGACGACCCAGAACGACATCGTGAAGGAGTATCTGTCCCGGGGGACGTACATCTTCCCGCCCGGCCCGTCGGCCCGGCTCACGGTCGACACCGTCGCCTACACGGTGCGCCACGTACCCCGCTGGAACCCGATCAACGTCTGCTCCTACCACCTGCAGGAGGCAGGGGCGACGCCCGTCCAGGAGATGGCCTACGCCATGGCCACCGCCTGCGGCGTCCTCGACGCGGTCAAGGAATCCGGTCAGGTGGAAGCGGACCGATTCCCCGATGTGGTGGGCCGCATCTCCTTCTTCGTGAACGCCGGCATCCGGTTCGTCGAAGAGGTCTGCAAGCTCCGGGCCATGGCGCATCTGTGGGACCGCATCTGCGTTGAGCGCTACGGGGTCACCGACGAGAAGCTGCGGCGGTTCCGCTACGGCGTCCAGGTCAACTCGCTCGGCCTCACGGAAGCGCAGCCCGAGAACAACGTCCAGCGCATCGTGCTCGAGATGCTCGGGGTCACGCTGTCGAGGTCCGCCCGGGCCCGGGCGGTGCAGCTGCCCACCTGGAACGAGGCGCTCGGCCTGCCCCGACCCTGGGACCAGCAGTGGTCGTTGCGGATCCAGCAGGTGCTGGCCTACGAGACCGACCTCCTCGAGTACGGCGACATCTTCGACGGCTCCACCGTGATGGAGGCGAAAACCGCCGAGTTGGAAGAGGCGGCCCAGGCCGAGCTCGACTGGGTGCTCGCCGGTGGCGGCGCCTTCGCCATGATCGACGAGCTCAAGGGTCGACTCGTGCAGAGCCATTCCGAGCGGACCCGCAGGATCGAGAGCGGCGACATCACGGTGGTCGGGGTGAACAGCTTCACCACCACGGAGCCTTCCCTGCTGGAAGGCAGCGGGGACGGGTCCTCCATCCTGGTGGTCGATCCCGCGGTGGAGGCGACCATCGTGGAATCACTGGCGCACTGGCGCGCGCCGCGGGACGCCTCCGCCGTCAGCGCCGCCCTCGATCGCCTGCGGCAGACGGCCGGCACCTCCGAGAACCTGATGGACCCCACCATCGAGCTGGCCTCGGTGGGCGGGACGGTCGGCGAATGGTCCGACGCCCTGCGGGAGGTGTTCGGCGAGTTCCGGGCGCCGACCGGGGTGAGCGGCGTGGTCGCCCCCGACGCGCCGGCCATGGCGTCCGTCCGGGAGACCGTGCG
>CAZCVW010000069.1:0-12051 GCA_964502185.1 uncultured Burkholderiales bacterium | reverse complement strand
GCCCCCATGACGCCGACGGCGGCGGGCCCCCCGACCAGGCCGAGCAGGGCCAGGGCCAATCCGATGGAAAGCGCCAGCCACAGCCCCTGCACGGCGTGGTGGGCGGCGGCCCGACGGTCCCCCGACCCCACCGAGCGGGCCACCGCCGCGGTGGTGCCGTAGGCGAGGAAGTTGAAGACCCAGAACGACGTGGTGAGGACGGTGCCGGCCACGGCCAGCCCGCCGAGTTCCGGCGTGCCGAGGTGCCCGACGACGGCCGTGTCGGTGAGTACGTAGATCGGTTCCGCGGCCAGCGCCCCGAGGGCGGGCACGGCGAGGCGGAGGATTTCGCGGTCACTCGGCCCGGGGCGCCACCAGCTCGGCATAGTGTCGGCGGAAGCTACTCTCCCCGGCTCGATGCGCATCCGGCTGGGCCTTCGTCGTCGACCTCACTGCGAGACGTCCTCGGCGGTGATCACCCCGGCCCCGATGAGGGCCGGCTCGATCCAGGGGCGGGCCGCCGTGCTCGCGGCGCCAACGGTTGCTCCGGTGGGTTGCTGTAGAGGGCTTCGACCCGTGCTTTTTCGTCGCCGAGGAGCTGGAGGCTTTCCCCGGCGAGGATCCCGGTGGTGGTGTGGAACGGCTCGCCGAGTTGGGTGCCCTTGCTGCTGATGGTGAATTCGCGGATGGTCTTGTCGTGGTCCGAGCCACGCACCTTGAGGATGACGATCCCGCGTCGGAGTCCGCCGTAGACCTCGACGTAGCGGAGCAGGACGATGGTGTCGAGGAGGGTGGAGGCTTCGATGCCGGCGGCGGAGGGGACGCCGAGCAGCGACGCGGTCGTGGTGGTGAAAAGGGCGGTGACCCCTCGCGCCTTGAGGAACGAGGTGAGCCCGAGGAGGAACTCGTGGAAGGCCGCGACGGGCGCGCCGCGTTCGATCGCCGAGAGGCTGTCGAGGACGACCCGGTTGGGACGGAACTGTTCGACGGCGTGCTGGATGCTTAACAGGTGGTGTGCGAGCGGCGCCGCTTCGGGGTACTGGGAGAGCACCCGGAGCCGCCCGGCGGTCTGCATGGCGTCGAGGTCGTGGCCCCAGTGGCGGGCGTTGCGGGCCAGCTGCTCCGGGCTTTCCTCGAAGGCGACGAGGAGGCTGCGTTCAGTGTCACCGGCGGCGGCGAGGAATTCGAGGGACAGCAGGGTCTTGCCGGTACCGGTCGGCCCGGAGATGAGGATGACCGAATCCTGGAAGGGCCCGCCGCCGCACATTGCGTCCACGTCGCGGTTGCCGAAACTGATCCGGACATCCGAGGAGGGATGCGTCAACTCCAGTTCCGAGAGGGCGACGATCACGACGCCGCGGTCGGGCAGGATGGCGAAGGCGAACTCGCCGCCGCGGTGGGCCGCCCCCCGCAGCTTGAACGCTTCGATGGTCCGGCGGCGCTTCTCCCCGTCGAGCACGTTGCGGAGGATGATGATGTTGTCGGCCACGAACTCCTCGACCCCGAAACGGGCGATGCCGCCGTAGTCGTGGTCCCGTTCGGTGGTGACGACCGTGGTGACGCCGAGCGCTTCGAAGGCGGAGACGAGCCAGTGGAGCTGCCCTCGCACCCGCGCCGGGTTACCCAGGCGGGCGAACACGTGGGAGAGCGAGTCGAGGACGACCCGTTTCGCTCCGATCCGCTCCACGGTGGCGCGGACCCGAGCGAGGAGGGCGGTGAAGTCGAACTCCTCGCCGACGAAGACCTCGTGGTCCCCGCCCGGGGAGGCGTCGACGAAGGCAAAGGTGCCCTGCGCCTCCCAGGCCCTGATGTCCCACCCGAACGTCCCCAAGAAGCGGCGGATCTTGTGCGGCGACTCCTCCAGCGTGACCAAGACCCCCGGCTGAGCATGGTCGGTGATCCCGGCGGCGAGGAACTGGCCGCCCAGGACGCTCTTGCCGGTGCCCGTCGTGCCGGCCAGCAGGGTCACCGACCCCTCGGGGAGACCCCCTCCGGTGATGTGGTCCAAACCGGGGATGCCGGTCGCCAGCCTCGGGAGCGGGGAGCCTGCGGTGAGGGTGCCACTCATCCGATGGTTTCCTCTCGCCGGTTCACCGAAGCTCGGGCACAGGGAGGCCCAGCGCATCGGCGATCTTCGTGGTGGCTGACAGGTCGCCCATCACCCGCACGATGGGCAGGGGTCGGGTGCGGACGACAGTTGGGGTCATCAGGACGCGATCAGCGTCGGCTTCCGCCGGGGCTTGGAGCACGTCGATGACGGTGATCTGGTACCGGCCGGGGGCAAGGCGGTCGTCGCAGAGGTGACGGAGGTGCTGCGCTGCGGTGGAGGAGCGCGGGCTCGCCCCGGCGACGTAGAGCGTGAATCGGAATTGGTAGTCCGTGTTCACAAGTTACCCCCGGCTCGGTCGCTCCCAGTCGCCGCTCGGGAGGCGGTGGTGTCGCCTTGGGTGCTGGAATCCCCTGTCGCGGGAGCGTTCCACGCGGTGGCGGCGACGCTGGGGATGGACTCGGCAGCGGGCATCATGAGCCCCTCGGCTAGGCGGTGGGGTGTGGACGTCGTTTGTGACGGTACATGGCCTGGTCGGCGGCGACGAGAACGCTAGCGGAGGTGGAGGCAGGGTCGTTGGTGAGGGCAAAGCCTACGCTGACGCCGATGGTGACCGCCGCGCCGTCCACGAGCATCGGTTCGCGGAACGCGGCGGTGAGCCGGGTCGCGAGTTTCTCGGCCGCGGCGCGATCCATCGACTCGCACACCAGGACGAACTCGTCCCCGCCGAAACGGGCGGCCGAGTCGGACGGGCGGAGCGCGGCCCGGATCCGGCGGGCCGCCTCGATGAGCACCTCGTCACCGGCGAGGTGGCCGAAGCGGTCGTTGACCGCCTTGAAGTCGTCGAGGTCCACGATTAACACGGCCAGGGAACCCGCGCCTCGGCGCAGCCGGGCCAGGGCCTGGGCGAGACGGTCCTCCAGGAGGAACCGGTTGGGCAGGCCGGTGAGGTGGTCGTGGGTGGCGCGCTCTCCGAGGTCGACCTCGGCGTGGTGGCGCTCGGTCATGTCCCGGAGCAGCGCGACCAGGCACGGCTGCCCTTCCCACTGGGACTCGACAACTCGCATCTCGGCGTAAATGACCTGGTGCCCGGGGCGGACCAGCTCGACCTCGGTGACGTCCCCGGCGAGGATCGGGAACCCGACCTCGGCGCCGACCAGGTCGCATCGGGAGCGTCCCAGCAGGGTGGTGGCAGCCGCGTTGGCGAAGCGGACGACGCCCGCGCCGTCCACGACGAGCATCCCGTCGCTGCTGCGATCGACGATGGCGTGGAAGCGCGCCTCGCTGGCCGCCAGGCGGCCTTGCAGGTCGACGACCTCGTCGCGGAGGTCGATGAGTCGAGCGTCGCTCTGTGCGTGGCGCTCGTCGCGCTGTGACACCGGTGCCCCACTTCTTGCCAGCGGCCGGGACCGTCCCGAGCGGGAAAACCCCGCGGGACACCAGTGAGCCCCTTGAATGGCGCCGGGCTGCTGCCCGCCGCCTGAGCATCGGCTGAAGAGCACGGTTTGGGCCCGGTGGCGAGAGCAGGCGGCGAGTCGTTCCCAGCCGGCGGCGACAGCTGGCGGTGGCGGCCAGAGGCAGAGGCGCAAAAGGCCGAAAGTCCCAGATTGCCCCGATGGAATACCCTTGCTGGCCGGGTGAGGTCGGGAGGACAATGACCTTTCGGCCAGGCCGTCCTCGCCTCGGCTCTGGCCATGACAACCGCGAGGTGTGCCAAGGAAGAGCGGGGTGCCAGTGAGCACGGGTGTCTCTCGGGCTTGGCGGACGGGAAGAGTCGAGCTACCACTGTGTGACGTTGTCCACACGGGGCGTGTAGCTCCGAGCGATCAAACTGACTTCGCGGTCGAGTGGCAGATGGAACCCTCCGCAGAGACGGTCATCGATCTCCGAGAACCGCAGGACGTTCCCGGTCGACTTGCAGTGCCATCGTCCGTTCCTGGACGCGGCCCTCCAAGACCCGGTTGGCTTCCGACGGCCGTGTCGGTGAGTACGTAGATCGGTTCCGCGGCCAGCGCCCCGAGGGCGGGCACGGCGAGGCGGAGGATTTCGCGGTCACTCGGCCCGGGGCGCCACCAGCTCGGCATAGTGTCGGCGGAAGCTACTCTCCCCGGCTCGATGCGCATCCGGGAAGCGACCCCCGACGACCACGAGGCCATCGGCCGGCTGACCGTGGACGCCTACCGGGCCCTGGACCGCTGGGTCGGTGACGACTATGCCGCCGAACTGGCCGACGTGGAGGCCCGCACGAAGTGGGCGACCGTCCTGGTGGCCGAGGACGACGCCGGCCGGGTCATCGGATCCGTCGCCCTCGTGCTGCGGGACGAGCCCGAGTTCGAGTGGGACCACGGCGTCGACGGCGACTGTGGCTTCCGCATGCTGGCCGTCGATCCGGCCGCTCAGGGCCAGGGCGCGGGGCCCGCCCTGGTGCAGGAATGTCTCGACCGGGCCCGGGCCGCGGGGCGGCGCCGGATGATCATCGGGTCGACGACCTGGATGACCACCGCCCACCGCATCTACCAGGAGCGCTTCGGCTTCGTACGGCGCCCGGAGCTCGACCGGCAGTGGGGCGACATCACCGGCTGGGCGTTCGTCCTCGACCTCACTGCGCAGCGGCGTTACTAGGACCGGCGGGCCGCGCCGTACACACCGCCATCTTGCCATATGCAAATCGATATAGGGTCAGGCCCGTGTGGTCGGACGGACAGCGCGGGCGGCGGCCCAGACGTCGTGCGGGCGGTGGGATTCGAACCCACACGGGCTTGCGCCCAGCGCTTTTAAAGGCGCTCACCGTTCTCGATCAGGGCGGTGACCCGTTCCCCCGCGAGATCTCGCTGGCCGACTACCTGAGCCGGTCGTCGACGGCATGAGCGACAAGGCAGCGGCCGCCCTCGAAGCTGCCTTCGCCTCCGCTTCCAAGGCGGGCGAGTGAAGGCCTTCGTTGACGAGTCCATCCGGCAGTCGCCTCCCGGCGACGTCTACCTCGTGGGCGCGGCCGTCCTCATCGGATCGGGGGAGGACGACGCCCGCAGTCGGCTGCGCTCGTTGCTTCTGCCCGGCCAGACGCGGCTGCACTTCAGAATGGAGAGGGAGGAGCGACGGATGGCGCTCCTCTCGGTGCTCTCCGATCTCGACCTCGGAGTGTTGGCCGCGTGGTGCCAGCCGGTGAGTCGTCGTCGACAAGGACCGGCACGGCGGGCCTGCCTGACCGCTCTCGCCGGCGACCTTGACCGTGAGGGTGTCGCGGAGCTGGTGCTCGAGCGGCGTGACGAGGCCGGGAACCGGCTTGACCGGCAGACGTTCCTCGATGCCCGCCATGGCGGCATCGCCGACCTCGTCTACCGCTTCGCCGCGCCTGAGGACGAACCGCTGCTGTGGGCGGCGGACGCCGTTGCGGGAGCGGTGTGCGCCCACGTGGCCGGTTCGACGAGCCGGTACTACGAAGCACTGCGGCCCGGCGTGCTGGTCGTGCGGCGTACATCGCCGTAGACGCGCACGGGCCCGGGCTCCCGCCGTCCGGCGGGCCACCCGGGCCCCACTTCCGACGGCTCAGCGCCGCCAGCGATCACCAGGATAGCGGTCCCGGCGGCGATGTGCGGGCGGTGGGATTCGAACCCACACGGGCTTGCGCCCAGCGCTTTTTAAGAGCGCCTCCTCGACCAATTGGGATACGCCCGCTCGGTTCCTATTCTCTCAGTGCACGACGGCGTCGGTGTCGAGCCGGGCGATCAGGCGCTCCACGAGGCGGCGGGCGGTGTCCCTGATGATGCGCACCTCGTCCATGCGTTTCCCGCCGGGGTCGGGGAGGCCCCAGTCCTCCACAGCGACGGTGAGTGCCGGGCAGCCGTCCTTCACGGCGCAGCCCATGGCGATGATCAGGGTGGCCGAGCCGGCCAGCTCCTCGGTCAGCAGGGTGCCGCTCCCGTCGGCGACCACGACGTCGAGCTCGGCCATGGCGTCGACCACTTCGGGGTGTGGATGCTCGGCCGGGTCGGGGCCGGCCGAGAGGGCCTCATAGCGGTCGCCGGCCAGGTGGTCGAGGAAAGCGGCGGCCATCCTGGACGGACCGCTGTTCCGGGGACAGACGAAGAGAACCCTCTGCCTCACGCGGGCTGGGCGAAACCTACGAGCCGGTGACCCTGCCGGAGAGCCTTGGCCAGCAGGTCCACCGTCTGCCTGACCTTCGGGTCGTCGGGGAACTCTCCGAGCATGGCCACCCCGCGCCCGTAGGCCCCTTCGAGGACCCGCAGGTTGTTGTCCCATTCGGCCAGGAGTTCGTCGACGGCCTCGTCATCCGGGGCGCCTTCGGTGACCAGCATCAGAGCCAGCCCGAACAGCCAAGCCGCCATTGCGTCCATACCCCACCTCGACGAGCCGGTAAGGGTCTGGAGTATAGGTTCGCTTTCACCGGTGTGAATCCGCTCCGGGATCATACCGAGGCCGCCCGCTCGTCGACGTTCTCTGGCTGTAAGGGCGCCACGACATGGGTGACCGGAAGGTGGAACGCCTGCTCTATCCGCTGCGGGAGGCCCTGGCGGTCGAGGGCTCCCTCCATGCGCCGCCCGGCGATGGCGCGGGCCTGCCCCGGGGTCCAGCGGTCGTGGTCGTGGGCGTGGGTCGCCGGAACCAGGACGTGGAAGTCAGCTGGTTGCGGCGCGGCGCACTTCAGTAACTTCTGGGTGAGCTGCGGTTGGCCGAGCGTCTGGTTGGCGACGACGAGGTAATGGCGCATGCCGCCTCCTCGAGAATGCCCCCGTTGGGGGCCACATCGTAGCTTCAGATGTCGGGACGCGACGAGGCCAGGTGATAGGCGGTGACGAGCCACGTGGAGCCGACCCGCTCGAGGAGCATCTCGTCCACCACGGTCTCGCCGTCGGCCAGGTCCAGCCGGGTGAACACCCGCGCCACCGGCCCGTTCACCTCGACCCGTTCCGGCCGCACCGCCCGCACCAGACGGGTGAGGGTCTCGTCGCTCTGGTAGGCCTGCTGCTTGTCCCGCACGAAGTCGGCCCGGGGACGGCCGTCCCGCAGGCGGGCGCTGGAGAGGTTCCACAGCGTGCCGAAATCGAGGCGGTCCCAGGCCTGCTCGTAGGCCACCGCCGTGTCCACCGGACCGGGCCCGCCGTGCATCCCCACGGCCACGATGAGGGCGGTGAAGAGGACGAGCACGGCCGTCCCGATCAGCAGCACCGGCACGATCGTGGGCGACAGGTTGGCGCCCAGCACGGGCATCCCCAGCACAGTTATCACAGACAGCATGGCCCGAAAGCGTAGCGACGGGTGTCGCCGGTCACCATGCCGGGATCACTGGGCCGGGATCACTGGGCTGGGATCAGCACGCCGGGGTTCAAGACACCGGCCGGGTCGAGCGTGCGCTTGGCCGCGGCCAGGGCCTCGGCGAAGAGGTCGGGGCGCTGGCGGTCGTACCAGGGCCGGTGGTCGCGCCCGACGGCGTGATGGTGGGTGATGGTGGCCCCCAGCCGCAGGAGCGTCTCCGAGGCCGCCGCCTTCACGTCCGCCCACTGTTCGAGTTCGGCCCCGGGGCGGCCGGGGGCGATGACGGTCCAGTAGGGGGCGGGGCCGTCCGGATACACGTGGGTGAACCGGCAGGACAGGAGCGCGCCCCCGGCGCCCCCGGCCCCCACGGATCGCAGCGCGTCCTTGGTGGCGGCGGTGACCTCGGCGTGGAGAGCGGGGAAGCGGTCCCAGGTGACGGCGGTCTCGAACGTCTCGGCGATCGCCCCGAGGGCGACGAGCCCGTCACGCAGGTAGGGCAGCTCCAGGAATGACTTCCGCCAGGCGTCGGTGCCGGCATCCCGCTCGGAGCTGCCCGCGTCGCCTACATCCCGGGCCCCAGTTGCCGGTGATCCAGCTGGCGTTGACCCCCCGTGGTCGGCGCAGCACTCGAGAGCCTGAGCCAGCCGGTCCTCCTGGGGGAAGTGGGCCGATTCGAAGCCGACGAGCAGGACGGCCGAGTTACCGGCCCCGGCCAGCAGCGCCTCGGTGGCGTCGAGCAGCCGGCAGTTCGACGGGTACAGCCCCGACTGGGCCAGCGCCCGGGCCGCGGCCGCCCCGGCCTCGAACGAGGGAAACGGCACGGCCGCCGACGCCCGGTGGACGGGCCGTTCGACGCACCGCATCCAGGCCTCGGTGATGACGCCGAGAATCCCTTCGGAGCCGATCAGGAGCCGGTCCGGGGACGGTCCGGCACCGGACGCGGGCAACCGGCGCGTCTCCAGCACGCCCCTCGGAGTGATGACCCGGAGCGATTCGACTGCATCGTCGATGTGAGTGCCGAGGGTGGCGTGGTGGCCGCCCGACCGGGTGGCGATCCAGCCGCCGAGCGTCGAGAACTCGAAGCTCTGCGGATAGTGGCGCAACGAGAGCCCGGCGGGGCGGAGCTGGTCCTCGAGGACCGGTCCGAGCGCGCCGGCCTGGATGCGGGCGGCTCGGGAGGCGGTGTCGATCTCGAGCACCCGGTCGAGCCCGGTGAGGTCGAGAGAGACGATGCCGGTGTAGGCGTCGCCCCCGCAGTCGATGCCGCCGGTCTCGACGCCGCCGACCACCGACGAGCCGCCTCCGTAGGGGACGACGGCGGCCCGGATGCCGGCGCAGAAGTCGAGCACGGCGACCACGTCCGCCTCGGACCGGGGAAAGGCGACCACGTCGGGCGGGCGCGGGAACTCGCCCCGGAACCCGCGGACGACGTCGCGGAACGAACGCCCGTAGCTGTGCCGGGCCCGGTCGGAGACCGACGTCGAGCCCAACTCAGCCAGCGCCGGCGGCAGGGCGATCCGGGGCTCGGGCAACTCGAGCTGCTCGAGCGGGACGGGGTGGCGCAGCACCGGCGGCTCCCCGCCGAAGCGGGCCGCCAACATCGCACCGAGACCGGCCAGGCGCTCCGGCGGCAACGCGGCGTCCTCGTAGCCCCACCCCCACCACGACCGGCGCCGGCCCGAACCGCGATCCGTGGAGCCACTCACTCCAGACCGAGTTCGCGCCGCACCTCGGCCAGCCCCGCCTCCAGTTCGGCGACCCGGGCTTCGAGGGCGGCGATCTGTTCGGCGGCAGCCGAGGACGAGGTGTTTCCGCCCCGGGCCGGGGCCAGGGCCGGCGCGGCCATGGTGGCGGCGGCCATCTCGTCGGTCGACATCTCGCCCGAGAGCAGGTGGGCGTAGCGGGATTCCTTCTGGCCGGGCAGCCGCTCGAAGCGGACGACCAGCGGCTCGGGCCGGGCGGCCAGGCGCTCCAGGGTCTCCTCCACCTCGGAGAGGGAGGCGAACTCGTACATCCGCTCGGTGCGGGTGCGGAGCTCGCCGACCGTCTGCGGTCCCCGCAGCGCCAGCACGGCCAGCACGGCGATCTCGGGCTGGTCGAGCTCCAGGGCCTCGTCGAGGACGTGGCGGTGCTTCGGCACCCGTCCACCGGGGACATGGATGATGCGGGCCAGCTGCCTGGCCCGCAGTTCGGTCAGCGTGGTCCGCACGAGGTCGTCGCTGTAGCTGACCACCGGGTGGCGGTTGGAGATCTGGTTGCAGGCGGCCACGAGGGCGTTCTGGGTGAGGGGGTAGGAGTCGGGGGTCGTCAGCTGCTTCTCCACCAGGCAGCCGAGGATCCGCACCTCCTCCGGGCTGAGCGGCACTGTGTCCTCCTTCCCGCTGGGTCCCCTACCCCACGGCTGGCCGTCTGGCGGGGGAGCATACGGCGATAGCCTCTATTCCGATGAAGCTCGTGACCAATGTCGTCCGGGGCGGCGTCTCGCCCGACCGCCTGATGCTCCTGATCCACGGCAAGGGCGCCGACGAGTACGACCTCGCCGCCCTCGTGCCCCACCTCGACCCGGCCGGGCGCTTCCTCTTCGTGCTGCCCCGGGCGCTGCTGGCCTTCCCGCCCGGTTTCCAGTGGTACGAGACGGTGGGCAAGCCCAAGGGGGGCCACGAGTTCGTGCCCTCGGTGAACCTGCTCGACGACCTGCTCGACGAGGCGGCCGCCGAGTACGGCATGAACCGTTCGGAGGCCGTCGTGGCCGGGTTCTCCCAGGGCGCGGCGCTCACCCTGGCCCTCGGGCTACGGCGCAGCGAGCGGCCCCGTCCGGCGGGGTTGCTGGCCATGAGCGGCTTCCTGCCCGAGCCCGAGGGGCTCGACTACGACCTCGCCGGCGAGTTCGGGGAGGGTGCCGGGGCCCCGCCCGTCCTCATCCAGCACGGCACCGAGGACCCGCTCATCGAGGTCGCCTTCGGCCGCTCCGCAGCGCAGACGCTGGCCGAGGCGGGCGTGCCCGTCGTCTACCGGGAGTACCCGATGGCCCACGAGGTGGCGATGGAGAGCATCGCCGACGCCGCCGGGTGGCTGTCTCGGGTGCTGGCCGGCGAGCGCCCGTCCGAGGCGCCGCCGGAGATCCCCGAGGCGCCGCCGGGCGCCGGAAATCTGGCTGGCGCCGGCGACGAGATCGTTCCGTCGGTCACGACCGTGCGCTTCGAGGAGGAGGTGCTCCGCAGCGACCTTCCGGTGGTCGTCGACTTCTGGGCGCCGTGGTGCCAGCCGTGCAGGACGGTGGCGCCGATCGTCGAGCAGGTGGCCGCGATGCGGAAGGGCTCCTACAAGGTCGTAAAGGTGAACATCGACGAGGAGCCGGCGCTGGCCCAGCAGTTCGGCGTCCAGAGCATCCCCATGGTGGCGCTGTTCCGGGGCGGTCGTATGGAGCGCACCTCGGTGGGGGCCAAGCCCCGGGCTCAACTCGAGGCCGACCTCGGCATGTTGGTGATTCCCTAGCCGTCGCCCTTGCGGCGCTTGGGACCGTGAAAGCGCAGGCTCTTGGGCGGACTGCCGAGGAGGAACCCGGCCAGGGCTCCGAGGGCGACGGCCCCGACGATCACCCAGATCAGCCGCACGGTCACGGTCATGAAGAGGATCTGGAGGTTGACCGGATCGGCGTTCTGGATCACGAAGGTGATTAGCACGATGGCGATGGCGGCCAGGATCCCGAACTTGATCAGCTTTGCCCGTTGCGCGGCCTTCAGGACGTCGAGATCGTGCTCGTTGGCCTGCTCGACCACCGGGTCGTCGCTGAGGTCGACGGTCGCCTCGTCGGTCTTGTTCCGGCGGCGGGACGAGCGGGTCGTGGCCGTTTTGGTGGCAGCCTTCGCCCGGCCGCGCCGGGTCGTCGAACTACTCTCACCGCTCTTGCTGTTGCCGTTGGTCGCCGCCACTACTCCGCCCTCCTGTGTCAGGCCACCATTCGGCCTGGTCACGCGGGGTGTACCCCCCAGTTCCCGCCAGTAACCGGGTAGCGTTCCCGGCTCATGCGGATCGTCCTCGGCTCCTGCACGGTCGACTACCAGGGTCGCCTCTCGGCTCACCTGCCCGAGGCGAAGCGTCTGGTGCTGGTCAAGGCGGACGGGTCGGTCCTCGTCCACGACGACGCCGGGGGCTACAAGCCCCTCAACTGGATGACCGCCCCGTGCGATCTGGCCTGCCGGCCGGCCGAAGATGACGGGCCCGAACGCTGGGAAGTGACCAACCGCAAGGGCGAGAAGCTCACCATCACCTTCTCGGAGGTGCTGCTCGACGAGAGCGCCGACCTCGGGAACCAGGCGGCGCTGGAGAAGGACGGGGTCGAGGCGCATCTGCAGGAGTTGCTGGCCGCCAACCCCGGCGAGGTCGAGCCGGGCCTCGTGCTCGTGCGCCGGGAGCACGCCACGCCCATCGGCCCCGTCGACCTGCTGTGCCAGGACGGCGACGGCGGCTGGGTGGTCGTCGAGATCAAGCGCCGGGGCGAGCTCGACGGCGTCGAGCAGCTGGTGCGCTACATGGAGTTCCTGATCCGTGACGGGTTCCACACCCCCATCCGGGGCGTGCTGGCGGCCCAGAAGATCGCTCCCCAGGCCCGCACCCTGGCCGAGCTCCGGGGCATGGGCTGGGTCGAGATCGACTACGACCGCCTGCGAGGCCTGGGGACCGGGGCACTCACGCTCTTCTAGAGGGCTTGTGCCGGCGAAGCCGGCTCATTTGAGTCAAGTTTTAGGCTG
>CAZCVW010000068.1:0-12113 GCA_964502185.1 uncultured Burkholderiales bacterium | reverse complement strand
GGCGCCGCCGGTGCCGGCGTGGCCGCCGGCGTGAAGTCAGCCGAGGGTATCGCCGGCTACGAGGTGGTCAGCACCAACTTCGCGGTGCCCGCCCACCGCGTGCGGACCGGCGTGGTCAAGTGCCCGCCGGGGAAGGTGGTGCTCGGCGGCGGCGCCACCCAGGCGTCGAAGGACGGGTTCAGGGCCCTCGAACTGGTGGAGAAGGTGTCGCTCATCGAGTCGGTCCCGGTCGTCGTCGGCGAGAACGGGCCGGGGTGGACGGCGTCGGTCCGCAACGACGGGCTGCTGGCGGGCGACGTGAACGTGATGGTCTCCGCCATCTGCGCCAGTTCGGCTGGTTAGCCAGATCGGCTGGGCCGGCTGACCGTCAGTCGAGCGCCACCTCGCCGTAGTCCTCGCCACCGGGCCGCTTGCCGGTGACCATGAAGGCCACCCTCCGGCCGACGTTGACCGCGTGGTCGGCGATCCGCTCGTAGTAGCGCCCCACCAGAGCGATCTGGACCACCCGGTGGATCGTCGACTCGTCGTGGTCGGCGGTGGCGAACAAGGCCCGGAACAGCTCCTTCTGGAGCTCGTCGATGACGTCGTCCATGTCGGGCAGCGCCAGGGCCCGGGCGGCGTCCTCGTCGGCGAAGGCATCGACGGCCACCCGCAGCTGGAGCCCGGCCTGAAGCCCCATGTTGTGGATCAGGCCCCGGATCCGCGGCGCGAGCTCGCCCGGGTACAGCCGCCGGGTGGTCTTGGCGATGTTGACCATCAGGTCCCCGACCCGCTCGATCTCATGGATCGTGCGCAGCACGGTGACGATCGTTCGCAGGTCGGAGGCCATCGGCTGCTGCAGGGCCAGCAGCCGGTAGGCCTGCTCCTCGATGGCGTGGGTCAGGTCGTCGAGCGCCACGTCCGAGACGATGACCGTGTCGGCGGCGGCGAGGTCGGCGTCGAGAAGCGCCTCGGTCCCGGCCGCCACGGCCTCGCAGGCGAGCGCACCGAGCCGGACGACGTCGTGGCGCAACTCGGCCAGCTGCTCGTGGAAGCTCCGGCGAATCTCCTCGGCCACTTCGAACCTCCATCGTCACGCGGCGGGAATGCTCCGATGTTCCACCCGCAGCCGTCCCGTCCTGTCCCAAACGCCCGCTTCCGGAGCGAGTTTCGAGCGTCGTTCACTCTTTCGTGAGGATCCGTTTACGAAGCGGTTGCCCTCGGTCCGTACCTTCAGACCAGTGACAACCGTGGATTCGCTGCGTTCGTCCAACCCCTTGACGCCCCCCAAGGTGGACGTCGCCCATAATGCGGGGATGCCGAAGCCCCTTCCGGAGCGCGAGATCGTCTTCCAGGTGCGCTTCCTCGAGGTCCGCTACGCAGGGGTGCCGGCCGTCACCGGCGTGAACCTGGACATCGCCGCCAACGAGGTCACCGCGATGATCGGCCCGTCGGGCTGCGGCAAGAGCACGGTGCTGCGCTGCTTCAACCGGATGAACGACCTCGTGCCCGGAGCCACGGTGCGCGGCTCGGTGGCGTACCACGGCCACGAGCTCTATGGCGCCGATGTCGACCCGGTCGAGGTCCGCCGCCGGATCGGGATGGTGTTCCAGAAGCCGAACCCGTTCCCGAAATCGATCTACGACAACGTCGCCTTCGGCCCCCGCCTCAACGGCAAGCGCCCCGGCCGACGTCCAGCTCTCGACGATCTGGTCGAGGAGAGCCTGACGAAGGCGGCCCTGTGGGACGAGGTCAAGGGCAAGCTGAAGAAGAGCGCCCTTGAGCTCTCCGGTGGGCAGCAGCAGCGTCTCTGCATCGCCCGCGCCCTCGCGGTCGAGCCCGACGTCATCCTCATGGACGAGCCCTGCTCCGCCCTGGACCCGATCGCCACCGCCCGGATCGAGGACCTCATGGACGAGCTCAAACAGGACTATACGATCGTCATCGTGACCCACAACATGCAGCAGGCGGCCCGCGTGTCCGACATGACGGCCTTCCTGTCGGTGGAGGCCGAAGAGCAGTCGGTCAACGACCACCGGATCGGACGTCTCGTGGAGTTCGGGCCCACGGATCAGATCTTCACCCACCCGTCCGACCCCCGCACGGAGGGTTACATCACTGGTCGCTTCGGCTGAGCTCGGCGTATCAGCTGTGCTTCAGGGCGATGCTCTCGACGATGTCAGAGATGTTCTCGAGGCCGTTCACGGAGCCTTCGATGGCTTCGATGATGTCTTTCCAGCGGAGCACGTCGAAGGCGTTGAAATCGCCGGAGAACAGGTGGGCGACAGAACGTCGGTAGATGCGGTCCGCCTCGCTCTCCAGGCGGTCGATGGCCTGCAACTCCGGTTCGATGCCGCGCAGCTTGTGGAGCTTGGCGATCAGGGCCACGTTGGCCTCGGCCGCCTTCACGAGCACGTCGGTCAGTTCGCGGACCTCATCGAGGGGCTCGTCGACGTCGTGGAGCACGAGCAACTCGGAGACCGCCTGGATGTCGTCCATGACGTCGTCGATCTGCTCGGTGAGGGCGTGGATGTCCTCCCGGTCGAAGGGTGTCACGAAGCTCGTGTTCAGCCGGGCCAGGATGGTGTGGGTGAGCTCGTCACCCTTCCGCTCGCACTCGTTGATGCGGGCGTGCTTGGCGTGGACGTCCTCGAATTGATCGATCAGATCGCGCAACAGCCGGGCGCCCTCCGCCAGGTTGGCGGCAGCCTGGTCGAACAGGGGGAAGAAGCGCTCGTCGGTGGGCACAAGGCGGAAGCGAAAACGCACGGAGGCGGTCCCTTCGGCTCGATAGTCGCCAGAGATGCCAGAGATGGTAGCGGCGGTGGTGTCGGTGCCCACCCGGCGTCGCACCGCCTCAGCGACCATCCCGATGACAGGCTGGCCATCTATACAATGCGATCGACATGGATTCGCGTATGCCACTCGTGATTTCGGCGGCCGCCGCGCCGATCCTGCTGCTTCTCGTCATATGGCTGCGAACCCGACGGAGCCTGGTGCGGCGGCTGCAGACGGTCGCGGCCCGCCTCGACGACCAGGCGCTGGCCATGGAGGGCCGCGGCGGGCTGGAGCGGGCGCTGGGCCGGTTGGATCGGGCGGCGGAACGGGCCCAACTCAACATCGACGACACCGGCGCGGCCCGGAGCCGTTTGACCGGCGCCTTCACAGAACTGGCCGATGGGGTGGTGGTGGTCGACGACCGGGGCGAGGTGGTGCTGCGCAACGCAGTGGCCGAGCAGCTCACCGGCGACGAACAGGGCGACGCCCTCACCAACGACGCCATCGGGGAGCTCCTCGACCGCGCGCTGCGCGGGATGGAGGGCGAACGGGAGCTCCGCCTGTTCGGGCCGCCCCGGCGGGTGCTGCACGTCCGGTCGGTCCCGCTCGACGACGGCGCCCGGCCGATCGGCGCCGTGGTGTTTCTGCGCGACGTCTCCGAGGCACGGCGCATCGAGAACATGCGTCGCGACTTCGTGGCCAACGTGAGCCATGAGCTGAAGACGCCAATCGGCGCGCTGGGCCTGCTGGCCGAGACGATGGCCGGCGAAGAGGACGGGGAGATGCTCCGCCGGCTGGCCGACCGTGTGCTGCACGAAGCGGAACGGCTCGAGCGCACCGTCGAAGACCTCCTCGACCTCTCCATCCTCGAAGCCCAGGAAAACCCCGACCGGGACCTCGTCCCGGCGGCGCTCGTCATGGCCGACGCCGCCGAGCGGATGGCCGCCGGGGCGGAGGCGGCCGGCATTCCCATCGAACTGGAGGAGCCGGCCAACGACATCCTCGTGTCCTGCGACCGTCGCCAGGTCACCAGCGCCTTGTTCAATCTGCTCGATAACGCCGTGAAGTACTCCGAAGAGGGAGGCAAGGTCGAGTTCTCGGCCGCGGTCGAGGGTTTCCATGTCATGATTTCGGTCAGGGACCACGGCATCGGGATCCCCTCCCGGGATCTGGAGCGGATCTTCGAGCGTTTCTACCGGGTCGATCGCACCCGCAGCCGGGCCACCGGCGGCACGGGTCTTGGCTTGGCCATCGTCCGCCACGTCGCCCAGGCGCACGGCGGAGAGGTCCACGTCGAGTCCGAGGAAGGTCTCGGCTCGACGTTCGCCCTCAAACTTCCCCTTGCCGCCGCATCCCGCACCAGCCGCACCCGGAGGTCCTGATCAATGGCTGATCCGCCCACCATCCTTGTGGTCGACGACGAGCAGTCCTACCGCGACGCTCTCGCCGTGTCACTGCGGCGCGAGGGCTTCCTGGTCCAAGTGGCGGCCGACGGCCTCGAGGCCCTCGACCGCTACGAGACGTACCGCCCGGCGCTCGTCCTGCTCGACGTGATGCTGCCCCGCATGTCGGGCATCGACGTGTGCCGCGAGCTGCGGGCCAAGTCGCGGGTTCCGATCATCATGCTGACGGCCCGGGACGCCGAGATCGACACGGTGGTCGGCCTCGAGGTCGGCGCCGACGACTACGTGACCAAGCCGTTCCGGATCCGGGAACTGGTGGCCCGGATCCGGGCCGCCCTCCGGCGGGCGCCGGGGGACGAGGAGGAAGGCCCCGAGGAGATCCTGGAGATCGGCGACGTCCGGCTCGACCCGCTGCGCCACGAAGTGGCCGTCCGGGGCGAGTCGGTGCAGCTGGCCCTCAAGGAGTTCGATCTGCTCGAACTGCTGCTCATGAACGCCGGGCGCGTCCTCACCCGCGACGTCCTCATGGACCGCGTCTGGGGCCCGAGCTACGTCGGGGACACGAAGACGCTCGACGTCCACATCAAGCGCCTTCGGGCCAAGATCGAGGAGAGCCCGTCGTCGCCGACCCGGATCACCACGATCCGGGGCCTCGGTTACCGGTACGAGAAGCCCCGCGTCAGCGCCCCGATCAGCCCGGCGCCCGCCTCTAGCTGACCTCAGCGCTGCTTGTCGTAGCGATTCCGGAGCAGGATGGCGGCTCCGTTGGCGATGAGCACCATCGCCATCAGCACGATGATGGCGGCGGCGGTGTTCGCCTTGAACCCCGACTGCGCTTCGCCCGCCCACTGGGTGATGACGTTGGGCATAGCCGTGAAGCGCTCTTTGAGGGATCCGACGTCGAGGAGCCCCGGGTTCGAACCGAGCCGGTTGGTGACGGCTCCGACGAGGATCAGCGGGGCGGCTTCGCCGAGGGCGCGGGCCAGGGCGAGCACCGTCCCGGTGAGGATCCCCGGGGCGGCGTAGGGCAGCACGTGATGGCGGACGGTTTCCCACCGGGTGGCCCCTACCCCGAAGGAGGCCTCCCGCAGGTCCTGGGGAACGGCTCGAATCGCCTCGGCCGAGGTGATGATCACGATCGGCAGGATCAGGATGGCCAGGGTGATGCCGCCCGCGATCACGCTCTTACCGCCGGTGAACTCCCCGAGGGACTTGACGAAGATGGCGAAACCGAGGATCCCGTAGACGATGGAGGGGACGCCGGCGAGGTTCCTGATGTTGATGTCGATGATCCGGGTCAGGCGGCTCCGGGGGGCGTACTCCTCGAGGTAGATGGCGGCGGCGACGCCGATGGGGAATCCCAGGGTCACCACGAACACGCCGATCCAGAAGCTTCCCCGCAGACCTTGGGCGATGCCGGCCTGGTCGGGTAGGGAGCGCAGCGGGCTTGTGAGGAAGCCCGCCCCCCGGGAGGAGAGGACGTCGAGCCCGCCGGTGGCGATCTCGACGATGAGCAGGCCGAGAACGACGATGCTGAACAACAGCGAGCCGAGGAGCGCCAATCGGAAGGCGGTGCCGCTCACATCGCGGCGTTTCCCCTGCAGCCGGGCTCGGACAGCCTCGGGCGCGGTGGCCGCCGCGGTCGAGGCCGGAGTTGAGAGCGGCATGCCAGACTCCTCAGTATTGCTGCCGGATCAGTATTGCTGCCGGAACCGCCGTACGAAACGGTCGGCGACGATGTTCAAGGCGAAGGTGATGAGGAACAGCAGCATCCCGACGAAAAAGAGGCTCTGGAAGGTGAGCGCGGCCCCCACCACCTGGTCGGTGCCGGCGGCGATCGACGCCATACCCGCCGTCATCGTCAGGCCCGGCTGGAGCGGATCGGTCTCGAACAGCGCTCCGCCGCTCTTACCCGCGGCGATGAACACCACCATCGTTTCACCCAGCGCGCGGGAGACGGCGATGATGAGCGACGCCACGATCCCCGACAGGGCGGCGGGGAACACCACGCGCACCACCGTCTGGATCTTCTTGGCGCCGATCCCGTAGGAGGCTTCCCGCAACGACCGGGGTACGGACCGGATTGCGTCCTCGGAGACTGAGGCCACGAGCGGGATCAGGAGGATCCCGACTCCGAGTCCGGCCGCCAACAGCGTCTGCTGCGGGCTGGCGTCCCAGATGCTCTGGACAACCTCAGGCGAGATGAAGGTCAGCACGAAGAACCCGATCACCACGCTGGGAACCGCCGCGATGATCTCGAGCGTCGGTTTCAGGACCTTGCGGGTCCTGGGGTTGGCGTACTCCGAGAGGTAGATGGCCGCTCCCAGACCGACCGGCACGGCCACCGCCATGGCGATCACGGTGACGATGAGGCTCCCGACGAACAGGGTCTTGACGTCGTACTGGTTGCGGCGCGGGAACCAACCTTCGCTCCACACCGTCCGCCACTCCACCTGGGACACGAAAACCCAGGCTTCCCGGATCAGCGAGAAGACGATCAGAGCGCTGATGAGGATGGAAAAGAGCGCCGCGCCGAACAGCACCCGGCGCACGATGGCTTCCTTGCGGAGCCGGCGCCGGTCTCCCCGAAGGTCCGTTGCGTTACTTACCGCCATCCCGGGTGCCCACGGTGCGGGCGTCCCAGACAGCCTTGGTGGCCGTCAGGTCGGCCGCCGCCAGGGGGACGTACTTCACTTCGCTCACCGACCCGATGGCGTCGCCCAGGTAGAAGTTGACGAAAGCGCCGAGCGCCTGGTTCTCCTTCTCCTTGGCGTTGACGTAGATGTAGAGGTAACGGGACAGCGGGTACTCGGCCGACGAAATCGTCTCGGCGGTGGGCGCCACACAGGTGCCGCCCGCCTCCTTCGAGATCTTGATCTCCTTGACCTTGTCGGCCTGCTCTTCGGCGTAGGCGAAGCCGACCCAGCCGAAGGAGCTCTTCGAGCCCTCGATGCCCTGGACGATGATGTTGTCGTCGCCGGAGGACTGGTAGTCGGGACGGCTGGTCTTGACCTGGTCTTCCTTGATCTTCCCGGCCTCGAGCCGCTTCTTGGCGATGGGCTCGAGGGCGAGTTCGACGAAGCTGTCGTAGGTGCCGGACTCCTCGCCCGGAGCGCTCATGTCGAAGGCGGCGGCCGGGAACTTCGTGGCGGAACCGAGTTCCTTGGCCAGCGCCTGGGCGTCGCTCCACTTCTTGAAGCCCTGCGACTCCGGGCCGGCGAGGGCGTAGAGATCGGGGAAACTCAGGCACTCGACCGCCGTGTTGGCCGGGTTGGTCATCACGGTGAGGCCGTCGATCCCGACCTTCAACTCGATGAAGTTGATGTTCTTGGCGGCGCAGGCGTCGGCCTCGGCCTTCTTGATCGGCCGGGACGCGTCGGAGATGTCGGTCTCCCCGTTGCAGAAGAGCACGAATCCGTCGCCGGTCCCCGGTCCGTCGACGTTGACTTTGACGTCGGGGGCTTCGGTTTCGAACTTCTCGGCGACGCGCGTGGTGATGGGGGCGACAGTGGAGGAACCCGAGACGTTCACGGTGCCCGAAAGGTCGTTCCCGCCGGTCTCTCCGGTCTGGGTTCCCGTCTCGTCACCGCACGCTGCGGCCAACAGCGAGGCGGCGAGGAGTCCGATGATCAGGGCGCGACGGCGCTTGGGAAGATACAAGGCTGGCCCTCCTTGGGCTCGGGTAGCGACTTTAGGCTACGGGGGTCAAGTTGCTTACCGACGGGCCGAAGGTGACTCGCAAGGAAACGCTTACGGAACTGTGAACGACGAAATCCGGTTTGACCCCCTATGGAAGAATCGTCCGATCCCCGCCTGGATTTCGCCTCGCCGGGGCCGGTTGTAACGGGACGAACACCCAGGAAGGACGGCTTTCCGTGACGATAGACGGTGAGGTCACAGCCAACGGCGCACCGCCGGCGGAGGGCGCGCCGCCCGAAGTGATTACTGAAGCAGTGCCGCTCCCACCGGCTCCGGACGTGGTCACCGAGCCTGAACCCGCCGAGCCACCCGAGTCCAAGCAGGCAAAAGCCAAGACGGCAAAGAGTAAGAAAGGAAAGGGCAAGAAGGGGAAGAAGGGCAAGCGCTGAGCGCTTCTGCCTCACCGCGGTGCGCAGGCGCTGTCTGAACGCCCGTGGGTTTCGAGATGACGCTTCCCGCCCGGTTCATGGCCGCGACATGCCAAGTTCTGCGAGCTGTTACCCCAGCGGCCAACAATCTTCCAATGTCACCTGACGTTGACGAAGGAAGGTGGGCACCGATGCCCGGTTCCGTATGAGGGCCATGCCGATCCGCAACGGGAAGCGGCCGGATCCGGGCGGGGAGACCGATCCCCGCCGGATCGATCTCGGCGACTCCGAGCATTCGAACGTGACGCTGCTGGCCGGCGACCCTCCGATGTTCAGGCTGGAGATCAGCCTCTACAGCTGGGAGCGCGGCGACACCGAGATCGAGGTCACACTGCCTCATGGCGGCGAGCTCGGCGAGCTGCTGGAGTGGGCCCTTCCGGAGCAGCGCCTCGTGATCTGCGGAAACCTGCGGGCCCGGATTCAGGAAGAGCTTTCGGAGGTGTTCGAGCTGCTTGGGGAGCACTAGCCCGTCGGCCCTTGCTATTGGCTACAAGTGCGCACGTTTCGACATTTGGTTCATCTGAATGTCGCAATGAGTTCAAGTTGACGTCACCAACCGCCGCGTAACGTGGCCACATGTCCCCGGCCTCGCCGTCCCACGCGCCCAGAATCCTTGGCGCGGCGCCGGCGCCGTTGGACGCCGCGCCGGTCGGAACGCCGACCCGGTACCTCGACGAAGACCTGTCCTGGCTCGACGCCTGGGGTCGGCTGCTGGCGCGGGCGGAGGCGGATTCCCTCCAGCTTCTGGACCGTGTCCGCTTGCTGGCGGCCAGCGGGCGGGCCCTTGACGGCTTCTTCCAGTTGCGCGGTCCTGGCTTGCGGGCGCGCTCCGCGGGTGGCTCCGATCGGGGTCAGGGGGTGCGGATGCGGGCGCAGGAGTTCTCGCAGCGTCAGGACCGGTTGCTCCGCCGGGTCCGGCCTCTGCTGGCCGACGCCGGCGTCCGCGTGTGGAGTTGGGAGGCGCTCGGGGAGGAACAGCGCCGATCTCTGGCCCGGGTGTTCGGGCAGCGGCTCCTTCCCGTTCTCGCCCCGCTCGCCACCGAACCGGGGCAGCCCTGTCCGGTCCCCGCCAACCTCACGCTCAGTTTCGCGGTCGATATCGGCGACGGCCCACTGCCGGTGGACGGAGCCCGCCGTCTGGGGTGGCTCGAACTGCCCCCGGTGCTGCCCCGGTTCCTCCCACTTCCCGACGGCGGCTTCGTGCCGCTCGAAGAGGTGGTCGCCGCCCACCTCCCCGTCCTCTTTGCCGGGCACCCCGTGCAGGGCCACGCGCTCTTCCGGGTGACCCGCCAAGGGGGAGTGCCGACAGCCGCCGACAGCGAGGATCTCCTCTCCTCGGTGGAAAGACAGCTGCGCCAGGAGCGTCACGGGGTGCCCGTCCGCCTCGAGGTGGAGCCGCACATGGCCGCCGGCGTTCGCGACCGTCTCGTCGCTGAGCTCGACCTCAGCCTCCGGGAGGTCTACACCGTCGGGGGGCTGCTGGGACCGGCGGATCTCGGCGCTGTGGCGGCCGTGGACCGTCCGCCGCTCAAGTCCCCGGCGACGCCATCCGGTCCATCCGGGTGGCGCCCGGTGACGGAGCCCCGGCTCCAGGCCGCCGGTGCCGATCCGCCGGACTTGTTCCGGGTCCTCGACGGCGGCGATGTCCTGGTTCACAGTCCCTACGACTCGTTCACCGGCTCGGCCGATTTGCTCCTGGCGCAAGCTGCCCGGGACCGGCGGGTCCTGGCCGTGAAACAGATCCTGTACCGTCCCTCTCCGGATGCGCCCATCGTGCGGTCGCTGCTGCGGGCGGCGGAGCGCGGCACGCACGTCGTCGTCCTGGTCGAACTGGCGGCCCGCCTGGCCGAGCGGGAGAGCGTCGCCTGCGCCCGGGCGCTGGAGAAGGCCGGCGCCCATGTGGTCTACGGCCTCTTGGGTCTGCGCACGCACTGCCCGGTCACGTTGCTGGTGCGCCAGTCCGACGACGGGGTTCGCCGCTACGCCATGCTGAGTACGGGACCGCACCATCCGGAAACCAGCCCGGAGGCGATGTGCCTGCTGTCGGCCGAACCGGACCTGGCCGCCGACCTCGCCGACCTGTTCAACTACCTCACCGGGTACAGTCGCCCGTCCAGCTTCCGCCAGCTCCTGGTTGCGCCCGGCGGGCTGCGCGCCCACCTCCTCGAGCTGATCCGCCGGGAGGCGGCCGCCGGCGCCGGCGGCCGCATCTCCGTCAAGGTGGGAAGGCTGGTCGACCGGGAGATGATCGACACCCTCTACGCCGCCTCGGGGCGCGGTGTGCAGATCGAGGCCGTGGTGAGCGGGGCCTGCGCTCTGCGGCCCGGTGTCGCCGGCCTGTCGGAGAACATCCGTGTCGTCGCCGGTGCCGGTACCCGGTCCGAGTCGTCTCGCCTGTTCGGTTTCGGCTCCGGCGAGGACCGCCGGTGGTACGTGTCGTCGGCCGACCTGGCTGTCCGGAACCTCGACCGCCAGGTCGACGTGGCCGTCCCGATCGGTGACGGCGGGCTCCGGGCCCGCCTGGAGGAGACGTTCCAGACCCTGCTGAGCCACCACAGTTGGGACCTGGGCCCCGACGGCGCATGGCGACCGGGACCGGGCGGGGCCGGCGCCGAGTTGCGGCGGCTGGCCACCCTCCGAGCCGCTCCGGCGCCCAGAGCTAGCCTCCGGCTGTGAACGATCGTCTGTCGATGCCGGCGGGGGCGGGTGGACTGTGAAGGTCGAGCGTGAGGTCAAGCTGGGCGCCTGGGGTGGCTTCGCCCTCCCCGACCTCGACGGGGTGCTCGACGGCGTGACGAGCCGGCCGCTGGCCGAGCGCATCCTGGACGCCGTCTATTACGACACCCGGGACCTTCGCCTGGCGCGCTCCGGCGTCAGCCTCCGGCACCGGGTCGGCGACGTCCCGCCCTGGACGGTCAAGCTGCCCGAGGGCGAGCGCGGTCCGATCATGTCCCGCAAGGAGATCACCTTCGACGGACCGGACACGGCCGTCCCGCCGCCCGCCGCCGGCCTCGTGCGGGCCTACGCCCGGTCCGCGCCCCTCAACCCGGTTGCCCGGCTGAAGACCAGGCGGACCGGCGTCGAGCTGATCTGCGACGAGCAGCGCATCGCCGAGGTCGTCGACGACGAGGTCTCGGTGTACCAGGGACGGCGCCTGGCCTCCCGGTTCCGGGAGGTGGAGGTCGAGTTCGACGAGGACGCGCCGGCCGGTCTGCTCTCCGCGGTTGTCGCCCAGCTGCGCAGGGCGGGAGCGGGCAACCCCGAGGGCACCCCCAAGGTGGCCCGGGCCCTCGGTCCCCGGGCGGCGGAAGTGCCCGACATCGTGCCCTTCGTGGCCGGGCCCGGAGCCACCATCGGCGAGGTGGTTCGGGCGGCGATCACCTCGGGCGTCGGGCGGATGGTGGCGCACGACCCGGGCGTGCGCCTCGGGGACAACCCCGAGGACGTCCACCAGGCCAGGGTGGGGACGCGCCGCCTCCGCTCCGACCTGCGCACCTTCCGCCCGATTCTCGACCCCGACTGGCTCGAGGGGCTGCGCACGGAGCTGGGGTGGTACGCCGGGCTCCTCGGGGTCGTCCGGGATGCCGAGGTCCTCATGGAACGTCTCGAGAAGCAGGCCAAGCGACTTGCCCCGGAGGACGCCGCCGGAGCGGAGGCCATCATCGCCCGCTTGGCCGACGACCGTGAGGCGGGCCGGTCGGAGCTCCTGGCGGCGATGGACAGCCCGCGCTACGTCGACCTGTTGGACCGCCTCGTGGCGGCGGCCGCCGATCCCGTCTTCATCCCCGACGCGGACAAGCCGGCCGCCGACGAGCCGGCCGCCGAG
>CAZCVW010000067.1:0-12166 GCA_964502185.1 uncultured Burkholderiales bacterium | reverse complement strand
GCTAGGACCCCGGCTGCCCGGGTCCGTCGGGGCCAGCGCCCCCACCATCGACGCCATGGCCGGCATGGCGTCCTTCACGTTGGCGCCTTGGGCCGACGGCAGGATTGCGTTGAAGTTCTTCATGGCGGCCTCGATCGTGGGCCCCATGTTCTTGATGGCCGCCTCCACCGCCGGCCCGGCGGTCTGCACGGCGTTCATGAAGGCGGCGAAGGCATCGGATCCCACGTTGCCCAACCCGCCTGCGGCACCGAAGCGCTCGTCCATGGTTCGAACCCCCGTCCGGCCGATGCGGCCGAGGCAAGTGACGCTACCGGTCGGAACGCCGTTCACGCTGAGTGTGCACGGGAGGGACTACACGTGACACTGGCGCCCAGGACGAGCCGTGGGGCGTGCGGGAGATGCATGTCCGTCATCCAGATGGCCACGTGTTCCGGATCACCACAGGAATTGAATGCCAATGAACGGGGAAGGAAACCGCCATGGAGTGGGACTGGATCCGGGAGTTCTCGCCGGCCTGGGACGGCGGCAAGGCGCGCATCGTCGGTGGCGCTCCCGCGGGCGTCTTCTCGCTCGGCACATATCAGCCCGGAGAACGCATCCCGGGGGAGTGGTGGCGGGTGGAGGAGGGCGGCAACCCCGTCGGCTACGGGTGGATCGACGTCGCCTGGGGCGACGCCGAGATGCTCCTGGCTGTCGACGCGGACTGGCGCGGGCTGGGCGTGGGCACCTTCGTGCTCGACCACCTGGAGCGGGAAGCGGCCCTGCGGGGCCTCAACTACCTCCGCAACGTCGTCCGGCCGACCCACCCGGAACGGGAGCGGGTGACCGGCTGGCTGGTGGCCCGTGGGTTCGAACCCTCCGACGACGGGGTGCTCTGCCGCCGGGTGCGGGTGGACAGCACGCCGCTCACCTGAATCAGCCGGGTCCGTCCCGTCCGTGACAGTGTCTCGCGCCTGACGGCACGCACGGACGGAGGGAACCGATGAAGTTCGACCTGATGGCCGGGGGCCTGCCGATCCGGCGTTTCGCCGATCTGGCCCGGGATGCGGCCGACGCCGGGTTCTCCGGGATCGTCGCGACCGAGACCGGCCGCACGGCCTACCTCAGCTGCGCGGCGGCCGCCCTGGCCACCGGGGGAGAGGGCGCCGGTATCGACGTCCTGACCGGAATCGCCGTCGCCTTCCCCCGCAGCCCGATGATCACCGCCCAGATGGCCTGGGAGCTGGCCGAGGCCACGGGCGGGCGCTTCCGGCTGGGGTTGGGCTCGCAGGTACGGGCCCACATCGAGCGCCGCTTCGGGATGCCGTTCGACCCGCCGGGCCCCCGCCTCAAGGAGTACATCGCCGCCGTGCGGGCCTGCTTCGCCGCCTTCCGGGGTGAGCCGCTGGCCCACGACGGCGAGTACTGGAAGCTCTCCCTGTTGCCCGAGGGCTCGTGGTCGCCGGGCACCATCGACGTGCCCGACCCGCCCATCGACATCTCCGCCGTCAACCCGTGGATGCTGCGCATGGCGGGCGAGGTGGCCGACGGCGTCCACGTCCACCCGCTCAACCACCGGACCTACCTGGAGACCACCGTCCGGCCCCAGGTCAACGAGGGCGCCGAGGCGGCCGGCCGCGCCCCGGGCGACATAAAGCTCATCGTGCCGACCTTCGCCGCCCCGGGTTCCACGCCCGAGGAAGAGCACAAGTGGCGGGAGCACGCCCGCACCCAGGTCTCGTTCTACGGCTCGACCCCGAACTACGCCTTCATCTTCGAGCAGCTCGGCCGGGACGACATCACCCCGCGGATCCGGGAACGGCAGAAGGCCGGCGATCTCGCCGGGATGGCGGCGGTGGTGGACGACGAGCTGCTGGAGCACTTCTGCATCTCGGGTGAGTGGGGCCACGTGGCCGACCGGATCGTCGAGCGTTACGACGGCATCGCCGATCGGGTCGTCGCCTACTTCGCCGCCGACGCCTGGCGGGAGGACCCGAAGGCGCTGGGAGCCTGGGGTGAGCTGGCCCGCGACGTCGTGGCCCGCACGGGCGGCGCCTGACCTATTCCCCGGGGGACACCCCCGACCCCGGGCTTGTAGGGATCTCCGAAACCGGCGCCTCGTGGTGGTGGGAACGGCGCTTTGCGCGGCCGTCAGCAACCGGTCAGGCTGGGCCGCCGGCACTGACAGGGAGGCCAACGTGAAGACCGACACCGCGCTCTCGCTCGAGTACGTCTGCACCTACCGGGCCCGTCTCAAGCCTCCGGTGGCCATTGGCTCCGGCCCGTTCGGTCAGCGGATGTTCTTTGAGGTGATCGATGGCGAGATCGAGGCACCGGGGGTGAAGGGTGCCGTGCTGTCCGGTGGCGGCGACTGGCTCCTGCTCGGTGACGACGGGTGGGGACGGCTCGACGTACGGGCCCAGCTCCGCATGGACGGCGGGGGCACGCTCTACGCCGACTACCACGGCTATATCGAGTGGAACGACGCGGTGCAGGCCTGGCTGGCCAACGACACCGCTACGGACTGGGGCGACCAGTACTTCCGCACCGCCCCCCGGTTCGAGACGGGCGACGAGAACTGGGCCTGGATGACCCACACCGTGTTCATCGCCGAGGGGCGTCTGCAGCCGAACCGCACCGTCGAGTACCAGCTGTACCGGGCGACGTGAAGCAGTGCTCAAAGGGCCTGCTGGCCACCCGGGAGGACGGGCTCAGCCGCTCGGCCTAGAGGAAAGTTCCAGCCGACTTCCAGCGAAGATTTCCCAGCGATGGATTTCGCCGGCCGGGAGGGAAGGAACCCGGCGGTGCCAGCGTCGAACGGGTATGCCGACGATGATGAGGGCCTTGGGCCCCTCCGATACGGAACTCGTCGCCCGAGTGGTGGGGGGCGACCAGCACGCCTTCCGCCCGCTGATCGGGCGCTTCGACGAGCGTCTCCGACGACTGGCGTCCCGCCTGCTGGGCGGCGATCCGTACCGCATGGACGATGCCCTCCAAGACGCCTACGTGCGGGCCTACCGGTCTCTGGCCGGCTTCCAGGGCGACTCCGATCTCGGGACCTGGCTGTACCGGATCACCTACAACGCCTGCATCGACGAGCTGCGACGAGGGCGGCGCCGGCCGTCGCCGGTCGACACCGCCGAGGCGGTCTGGGACCGCCCGTCCCGCGAACCCGGGCCTGAGCGGTCGGTCACCGCCGCCGACCAGGTGAACCGGGCCCTGGCCACCCTGCCGGACGACCAGCGGGCCGCCGTGCTCCTCGTCGACGGGGAAGGCCTCGACTACGCCGCCGCCGCCGAAGTCCTGGGCGTGGCTCCCGGCACGATCGCCTCCCGGCTGTTCCGGGCCCGCAGCACCCTCCGGCTGGCCCTGACCGAAGAAGGGGAAGTCCGATGACCGACCGCGATCGCGCCATCAGCCGGGCGCTCAACACCATGCCCGTCCCTGAGCACCGCGCCGGGTTCTGGGACCGGCTCGACGCCGCCATTGCCGAGGAGATCTCCGTGAGCATCGCCCCCCCGACCGACACCGACACCGACAGCCCCACTGAAACGACGGCGCGGCCCGATACCGTGACCGAACTGCGCCCCGCCGAGCGCCGGCGTGCACCCCGCCGCTGGCAGTTCGTCGGCGCGGCGGCCGCGGCCGTGGCCGCCATCGTCGTCGCCGCCACCCTGGTGACCAACAATGACCGGGACGTGCGCACCGTCAATCCCGCCGACCGGGGGAACGAGCCGGAGGTCAGCCCCACCCCGCCCCCCGGGAGTGCCTCCGAGATCGCCGGTCAAGCCGTCGCCGACTGGCTGCAGGCCGTGGCCGCCGGCGACGCCGACCGGGCCTGGGAGCTGATGGGTCCGCAGAGCCAGCAGTACCTCGGGCGCCAGCAGTTCGGCGAGATGGTCCCGTCGATGGCCGAGGGCAGCTTCGGCCAGTGGACCGGGCCGGTCGACGACCTGAAGGTCGGCACGTCGTTCCTCCCGGCCCCGGCCGAGGGAGCGGGGGTCACCACCTACTCGGGCACCATCCGGCCCGAGGGCATGGAGGAGTTCACCAGCCAGGCCTTCCCGGTCCGCCTGGTCGGTGGCCGGTGGACGGTCGAGCCCTTCGCCTTCGGCCCGGGGGACACCGACGCCGAGTTCATCACCCCGGAGCCGGGCCAGAACGGGCTGGGCGCCATCGGCCCCGTCGGCGTTATCGAGATCGACGCCAAGCTGCCCGGTGACGCCTACATAGCCCTCGATTCCATGACGCCGGAGTTGATGATGCCGGCCCAGAACGTGCCGGGTCGCTGGCGGTACGCGCCCGTGAAGCCGCTCACGACCGGCACCCACCAGATCCTGGTGATCACCGTGGCCCCCGACTGGTTCACCGCCGCTTCGCTCACCTTCCCCGTCGAGGGATAGCGTCCGGGTTCGAGACGGACCAAGCCAACAAGAGGAGTTCACATGATCCGGGTGAGCGTGATGTACCCCAGGACCGAGGGTGCCCGCTTCGACATGGACTACTACGTCAACAAGCACATCCCGTTGGTGCAGGAGCGCTGCGGGGACGGGCTCAAGGGGGCCAGCATCGACGCGGGCATCGCCGGGGGCATGTCGGGCCAGCCGTCCGCCTACGTCGGCGTCGCCCAACTGACGTTCGAGTCGCTCGACAGCTTCCGGACCGTCATGGGGCCGCACATGCCCGAGATCATGGGCGACATCCCCAACTACACCGACATCACGCCGGTCCTCGAGATCAGCGAGGTCAAGCTCTAGTTCGGCAGCACCAGGTCCCGGAGCCATCCGGGAACCCGCACCGGCCGCCCGTGACCGTCCACGACACCGTGGACGGTCACGGCGCGAGCGCACCGTTCGTTGTCCCGCACCAGCAGGTAGTCCATCTGGAAGGACGCCCCCCGAGCGCCGCTCACGGCCACGTGGACGTCGACCAGATCGTCGAAGCGCAGCGGCCGCTGGTAGCGCACCGCCACCTCGACGACGGGGAACTCCGTACCCTCCGCCCGCAGGGCGTGGTAGGGATGGCCGAGGTCCCGCAGGTACTCCACCCGGGCCGCTTCCAGGTAGGGCAGGTAGGCGGCGTGGTGGACGACCCCCATGGCGTCGGTCTCGGCGAACCGCACCCGCACGGCATGGCGAAACGGGTAGGCGCCGGCCTCCTCGGACGGGCTGAAACGCATCCTCATCGGGCGAGACACTAGGGGCGTGGCGAGCGCCGAGTTCAAGCCGGATCGAAAAGTTCCGGGCCTACCCGTCGCCCGTCCTCAACGTGGTGCTCCTCGGGCAGAACTACCACCTGATCCACCACGCCTGGGTCACGATCCCGTGGTTCCGGTACCGGCGGGTGTTCGCCTCGGTGGAGGAGGAACTGGTGGCCATGGGTGCTCGGATCGACCGGTTGCGGGGACGTAGCACCGGCGTAAGCGTGCGGTAGCTTTCCCCCATGGCCGTGAGGGCTCCGATAGAGGCCCGCCGGCTCCAACTCCAGGCGATGCGGCGCCGGGCGACCGGCCTCCTCATCGCCATGACGCTCGTGTTCCTCGCCGCCGTCCGCCTGGGCGGCGGCGACGACAACGTCTGGACCTGGGTGCAGGCCGGCGCCGAGGCGGCCATGGTGGGCGGGCTGGCCGACTGGTTCGCGGTCACGGCCCTGTTCCGCCATCCCCTCGGGCTGCCCATCCCCCACACGGCCGTGCTCGTGGAACGCAAGGACGCCTTCGGCGTCACGCTCGGCGAGTTCGTGCAGGAGAACTTCCTGGTCCCCGACGTGGTGGCCGAACGGGTGACGGCCGCCCGTCCGGCGGAGCGGCTGGCGGCCTGGCTGTCGGAGCCGGCCAACGCCGAGGTGGTGGCCGGTCGTGTCGCCGAGGTGGCCGTCGCCCTGGCCGATGTGCTCGACGACGAGGACGCCCAGGCCCTCATGGGCGAGGCGTTCGACCGGGCCGTGAAGGCGATGCCGCTGGCGTCCTTGGCGGGCAAGGCGTTGCGGGTGCTCACCAGGGCCCAGCAGAACGTCGCCGTGATCGAGGCGGTGCTCTCCGGCTTCGAGCGCATGCTGGACGAGAACCGCGCCTACCTGCGCAGCCGCTTCGAAGCCAACGCCCCCTGGTGGCTGCCCGGACGGGCCGACCGGCGGGTCTTCGACCGGATGTTCGACGGCGCCCTCCAGATGGTGGCCGAGATCCGCGACGACCCCGACCACGAGATCCGCCACCGGATCAACGCCTACATCAACGGGCTCGCCCACGACCTCGAGCGCTCGCCGGAACTGGCCGCCCGGGCCGAGCAGCTGAAGGGGGAGCTGCTCGGCCACCCGGAGCTCCGCCGTTGGCTCGAGCCGCTGTGGCGCAACATCAAGGAGACGCTGCGGGCCCAGGCCGCCGATCCCAACTCCGAGCTGCGCCGCCGCCTCGCCGGGGCGGTGGCCGAGGCCGGGCAGCGTCTCCGGGACGACCCGCAGCTGGCGGCCCGCATCGACCACCTCGCCGTCCGGGCCGCCCGGGTCCTGACCGAGCGGTTCTCGGGCGAGATCTCCGGGCTCGTCGGGGCCACCGTCGCCCGCTGGGACGCCACCGAGACCGCCGGCAAGCTCGAACTGCTCCTCGGGCGCGACCTGCAGTTCATCCGCATCAACGGCACCGTCGTCGGCGGGCTCGCCGGCCTGCTCATCCACGCCGCCGGCGAGGTGCTGAGTTAGTGCGGTACCCGCGTCAGCCGTGGCCGCGGACGTCGACGCCGGGAAGGTTCCGGAAAGCGGTTGAGTCGGCGGTCACCACAGTCCGCCCAGATGCTCTGGCGGTGGCGGCGATGATCAGATCGTGCGCCCCTCTCGGGACGCCTTGTTGACGGACAGCAACAAGCAGGTGGGCGTGAGCTTCGGCGACGTCGAGGTCATAGACCAGCACCGGCACGTTGGCCATGATGTCATCGAGAAAGGCGTGGCGAGCGGCCTTCTTCTTGCCCTTCGACAACTCGACGCCGACGCGGAGCTCGGCGCCGGTGATGGCGGCGATGGCGACGTCGTCGTCGTCAGCAACGACGTTATCCAGGTCGCCGCCGGAACGTTCCGCGTCGATCAGGAAGGTCGTGTCAAAGAGAAGCCGCCTCAGGACCGCTCCTCGACCTCCACGAGATCGCGAAGCGCGGCGAGCTCCGTCGCCCAGTCCGGATCATGGTGACGCTTCAGGATCTCCTTGATGCCGGTGCCGCTACCTCCGCGCACCGGTTCCAGTTGCGCGACCGCTTTGCCGCGCCGCACGATCGTGAAACGCTCCCCTCGGTGCTCGACCGCATCGAGTAGGTCGGCGAACTTGCGGGCCGCGTCGGTGGCACTCACCTCGGACATGCGATCAGATTATCAGATTGCGCTGCACTCCCTCGCGGGCCCCGCCAAACGGCGCTGGGCGACGTAGCGTCCGCGCCCATACCGGCACCTCCGAGCGCTGAAGAAGAGCCGCGCCGAAATCCGCCTGGGCTGACGGCCGGCGCGGGCCCCGGGTGGCGTCGCCCGGCTGACGGGCAACCGTGTGCGTTTACCGGGCTCTGACCCCGGTAAACGCACACGCTTGCCGGAATCAGTCGCGAAGTCGGAGCCCCGTCCCAGGTTTCTCTCAGGGGTCCCACAGGTGGGGGCCGATCTTGTCTTCGAACGAGGCACCCGGCCCGGCGAACCCCCCCGCCTGTAGGAGGAACCGATGAGCAGCAACCCGATGTTCGAGTCCGCCGAGGGCGGCGCCGACCCCATCGCGGCCCGCCGGGCCGGCAAGGTCCTGGAGCACGCCCTGTTCGAGGTGAAGCGGGTGGTGGTGGGCCAGGACCGCATGATCGAGCGGCTCTTCGTCTCGCTCCTGTCCCGCGGCCACGTCCTGCTGGAGGGCCCCCCGGGCCTGGCCAAGACCCTGGCCGCCGAGACGGTGGCGACGGTGGTGGGCGGCCAGTTCGCCCGCATCCAGTTCACCCCCGACCTCGTCCCCGCCGACCTCGTCGGCACCCGGATCTACCGGCCGGCCCTCCTCAACCGGGTGGTCCGGCTCGACCTCACCACCCTCGAGGCGCGGATCATCGCCGACGAGACGGACGCCGAACCGCTCCAAGCCCCCGCCGACATCGCCCGCCTCCTGCGGATCCACCCCGCCACCGGGCAGCGCCAGGTGGTTGCCTCCGGCCTGCCGACCAGGACGGTCGGGATCGGCCTGCCGCTGATGAACTACTCGTCGGACGTGCTCGTGCGGGCCGACGGGACCATCGTCGTGACCGGCCCCGCCAGCGGGAGCCTCATCGAGCTCAGCCGCCAGGGCCAGGTGCTCAGCTGAGAGACCCGGGCCGCTCGCACTCGGCCACCACGCACTCCCGGGTGGGAACCCGGTAGGTGATGTAGGCGGCGCCCACCGCGGCCAGGGCGACGATGACGCCCGCTACCACCGGGCGCGGCCCGGCGGCCAGGGCGGCGCTGGTCAGGGCGAAGGCCAGCATCACCCCGATGGCCCAGACCTTGGCCCGCCGGGGCATCCCGAGCCCGGACCGGTGGTCGGCCACCATCGGACCCACCCTGGGCAGGTTCAGCACCCAGCGCTCGAACCGGGGGCTGGAGCGGGCGAAGCAGGACGCGGCCACGATGAAGAACACCGTCGTCGGGAGCCCGGGGACGATGACCCCGAGCCCGCCGAGCCCGACCGCCACCCAGCCGGTCAGGAACCACAACCAGCGCCGGGCACCAATGGCGACGCCCGGCCCGCAGGGCACCGTGGGGGACGTCGCGGCTTCCTCCACGGTCAGGTGGCGAGAGCGACGATGTCGATGACCGCCTGGGCGGTGAGCAGCACCGTGATCCCGCTGGCGATCGCCGTGTAGCGCCACCGCCACTTGTGGTCGGCCCGGAAGAACCGGCGGACGGCGGCCACGATGCACACCATCGAGAATACCCCGATGGCCAGTCCGAGCACCGGCCCGACACTGCCGTGCAGGCCGATGAGCGGCCCGAAGATGGGCACCAGGAGGTAGGTGAAGACACATCGGGCGGCGGAGATGAACACCGACTTGGAGAAGGCGTTCTGAGCCTCGACGACGCTGGCCCGGGACGCGTCCTCGGGCAGCCGCAGCAGCCGCCGCATCCGCCGGTCGGCCCCACTTCGGGGACGAGTGCGGTCGGGGGCGCCGGTGTCGGCGCCGCAGGGGAGCGAAATCGAGGATTCCATCACCACCAAGGTAGGGCTCCGGAGGGGTTCCCGTCACACTCGGTTGGCTGGAGTGGTCGCCGCCACCGCCCAACCGGCACAACGGTGACGACCGGGTACCCGAACGGATCTAGCCGCCCAGGCGGGGCTCCGCTTTGATCGGCGGGTGATCCGACGACTTCCCGCTATGGCGCTAGTTTCCGCCGTCCTCCTCCTCGCGGGCGGGGCCTCGCCGGGCGACGCCGCCGAGCCCGCCGCTCAGCGCGGCGCCCAGCCCGGTGCGGCGCTGGTGCCCTTCGGCCTCGCCCAGGACGATGGTTGGGTGGTGGAGTTCGAGGACGGCTTCGACGGCGACTCGCTCGACGCGGCCAAGTGGTCGAGCGGGTTCGGATGGGGCGAGACGTCGGGCAACTCCTACGGCTATTGCGACCCGGACAACAACGAGGTGGGCGACGGGCTGCTGGTGCAACGCATCGAGCGCGGCGGCCGGGGCGACCGGCCCTTCAGCGTGGGCTGCGTGAACACCCAGGACCGATTCTCCCAGCTCTACGGGTTCTGGGAGGCGAGGATCCGCATGGCCGGCTGCCGCGGCGCCCGGGGCGCCTTCTGGGGCAAGCCCAACGACGAGTCGTGGCCGCCCGAAATCGACGTGGTCGAGGTCTACGGCGACGAGCGGGAGCGGGCGGACCTCACCGTCCACTGGATGGAGCGCGGCCGCCGCAAGCGCGACAAGGAACGCTTCATCGGCCCCGACTTCTCCGACGACTTCCACGTCTTCGGGGCCCACTGGAGCGAGGACGAGATCGTCTGGTACGTCGACGGTGTCGAGCGCATGCGCACCCGCAAGGGCACCCGCTTCATGAACGACGGGGGCCCCTTCTACGCCATGCTCGAAGGCCAGGTCGTGCGCTCCGACTCCACCTGCGGCATCTGGCCCTACTACTCCATCCAGTACGTCGACTACGTGCGGGTGTGGAGCCAGTCACCCTGCTCGCCCTCGGTCGCCGCCCGTCGCTGACCGTCAACGACGGACCGCCCCCAAACTGGTGCGCGTTTGCCGCGCTATCCGCGACAAACGCGCACCAGAATGAGCAAGTGATGACCAGAGCTCCCCGCCGCGTCCTCGCCGCCCTCGCCGCCGTGGCCACGCTCTGCGCCGGGTGTTCCGACGACGGCGATTCGACGGCTGAGCCGGATCCGGAGTCGACGACGACGGCCGCGGGTGCCCCGTCCTCCCCGTCCTCCTCGTCCTCCTCGTCGTCCTCGTCGACGACCTCGACCACCCTGCCGGCGGCGGAACCGGACGGCCTGCTCGGCCGGGACGGGCTGGGGTTCGCCATCCTCGGCGAGGGCGAGGACGAGACCCTCGCAAGCCTGCGCCAAGGGCTGGGCGCTCCGACGAAGGACGGGCCGCTCACCGCCGAAGCGTGCGACACCGGCGCCGACCGCCAGGTGGAGTGGGGCGACCTCGTCACCTACTTCGGCGACGAAGCCGACCGGCGCACCTTCTTCGGCTGGGCCTACGGTACCGGCACTGGCTTCGGCTCGGGCGGGCCGGCCCCCTCACCGAAGCTGACCACCCCCGAAGGCGTCACGGTGGGCTCGAAGGTCTCCGCCGTCAAGACGGCCTACGGCAAACGCCTGAAGCTGGTCCCGGAGGATGGGGAGACCGGCCCGAGCTTCGTGGTCAACAACGACCAGGGCCAGCCCAGCGGCTTTGGCGGCGCGATGACCGGCCTGAAGGACAGCGACACCGTCACCCAACTCTCCGGCGGGCTCATCTGCCCGTGAGCCGCTTTGCTTCGGCGTGGCCGCCGCGGCGCGGTTAGAGGCCGAGCAGGCCGAGGAGGTCGCCGACCAGCGGGAGGCTGCTGATGGGAAGGGCGGCCAGCAGGTCGCCCACCACGGGGAGGCTTCCGGTCGGCAGGCTGGTGAGCAGGGAACCCACCAGGGGCAGGCTGCTGCCTCCGCCCGCACTGGCGGAGCCCAGCAGCTCACCGATGAGGGGAAGGTTGCCCACCGGCACCGCGGTCAGCACCTGGCCGAGGACGGGGAGCGTGGCGTCGGGCAGGCCTGTCAGTGCCTGGCCGACCTGGGTGGCCTGGCCGGCGGACAGCGAGGAGATGAGGGAGCCGACCACCGGGAGGCTCGAGGTGGGCAGGCCGCCGAGAAGCTGGGTGACGGTGGACAGGCCGGCGGCGGACAGCGGGCTCGAGGAGCCGCCCAGCAGGCCGCCGAGGAGCCCACCGATGAGGCCGCCGGAACCGCCGCCGACCAGGCTGGACAACGACGCCGTTCCGTCGGAGGCCGAGAGCAGCGAGCCGAGCACCGGCAGGTCACCGGCCGGCAGCGTGCGCAGCAGAGTGCCCACGGCGTCGATCTGGCCCACGGGCAGCGAGGTCAACAGCCCGCCGAGCGGGGGGACGCCGCCGGCGGGAAGCACGCCGAGCAGCCCGCCGGTGAGGCCGGCGCTGCCGGACGTGAGCCCGCTGAGCAGCTGTCCGACCACCGGCAGCGACCCGGTGGGCAGTCCGCCGAGCAGGGCGGTCAGGTCGGGCACCACGCCAGCGGGCAGCGCGGCGAGGAGGTCTTCGAGGGGCAGGAGGTTGGCGGCGGGCACGGCCGCCAACAACTGGTCGAGCAGGGCGATCACTCCCGGGGTGAGCCCGTCGAGCAGGCTCCCGACCACGGGGACGTCGGCCAGGGGCAGGGAGCCGAGCAGGCCGTCGAGGGCGGGGACGTCAAACCCCGGCAGGGTGAGCGTTCCGTTGGCGGTGACGGTGGTCTTGGTCGGCGAGGCCGGCTTGGTGGTTGACGGCGCCGGACTGGTGGCGCCTGACGCGGCCGGGCTGGTCGAGGGGGAACCGGCGTGTGCATCGACGGCGACCGGGACGTCGGCGGGAAGGTCGGCACCCACTGTCCCGCCCACGGCGGGTGTGGTGGAGGCGCCCGACGTGGCCTTCTTGCCCGACTTGGACGCCTTGGCCGCCGCGGCCGGCCCCGCCCCGTTCCCGG
>CAZCVW010000066.1:7410-12183 GCA_964502185.1 uncultured Burkholderiales bacterium | reverse complement strand
CCCAGGGTGGAACGCCAACTCCCGCCCCCGGCGGCACCCCCGCCGCCCCCGGTGGGGCCGTCGACCGCACCGGCGTCACCGACAAGGTCATCAAGATCGGCATCCACGCCCCGGTCACCGGCGCGGCCCCCTTCCCCCAGAACGCCTTCGACAAGGGCAAGGACGTCTACTGGAAGTTCCTGGCGGAGAAGGGCGGCATCTTCGGCCGCAACGTCGAGATCGTCTTCCGTGACGACCAGTTCAACCCGTCCCGGGCCGTCCAGGTCTGCCGGGAGATGGTCGAGCAGGAGAAGGTCTTCCTCCTCTTCGGCGCCGCCGGTTCGGAGCAGATCACGGCCTGCGCCCGCTACGCGGACCAGGCCGGCGTGCCGTTCCTGTCCGCCGGTGTGAACGAGGAGGGCCTGGCCGGGCTGCACAACTACTTCGCCGTCTCGAACACCTACTCCCAGCAGTCGCCGATCATCGTCTCGATGATCAAGAACAAGATCGGCAAGAGCAAGATCGCCATCGTCCTCAACAACACGCCGGCGCTCAACGAGACGCAGAAGAACATCACGCAGGCGGCCCAGCAGGCCGGGCTCCAGATCGTGCGCAACAGCCGGATCGGCAAGAACGCCTCTGACTCCGAACTGCTGTCCGAGGCCAATGCCCTGCGCAGCTCCGGAGCCGAGGTTGTCTACATCCTCACCTCGCCGGTCAACTTCATCAAGCTCGCCACCAACGCCCAGGCCCAGGCCTACAGCCCCATCTACGTCGGCCCCGGCATCACCAACGGGCTCAACATCGTGGCCGAGGCGGGCTGCCCGGCGATCAGCGAGGCCAAGTTCCTGTCGCCCTTCCCGCAGCTCGACGCCATCGACAAGCTCGACCCCGACTACAAGCCGGCCTACGCCAAGTACGCCGGTGGCGAGGCGGACGACATCGGGCTGGCCGAGTGGGGCCTCAACAAGGTCATCCACAAGATGCTGGAGGCCACCGGCGCCGACCTGTCCCGCCAGAGCTTCATCAACACGCTGACCAGCGGCAAGGAATTCGCGTCCAACGTCTACCCGGTGGTGAGCTACTCGGGCAGCATCCGCTTCGGCTCCAAGTCGATGCACGTGCTCGAGGCGGACTGCAACGCCCGGAAGTTCAAGACCCTGGCCACGTTCTCCACTGGTTTCTAGCCCGTGACGTCCCTCCTGGCCCACAGGGGCGCCGTCGGGGTCGCCGTTGGCGCCCTGGTGCTCTCACTGGCGATGGCCGCCTCCGGCAACGAGCAGGCGCTGGTCATCGGAGTGATCACCGGGTCGGGCTACGGCCTCGTCGCCCTCGGGCTGGTGCTCATCTACAAGTCGAGCGGCGTGTTCAACTTCGCCCAGGGCGAGTTCGGCACCATCGCCGTGTTCGCCCTGTGGCTGGCCCACACGAACGGCATCCCGTACTTCCCGGCCGTCTTGATCGCCCTGCTGGCGGCGCTGGTGATGGGGCTGCTGACGGAACGCCTCATCATCCGTCCGCTGTTCGACGCCCCTCGGGTCACCCTGCTGGTGGCCACGGCCGGCGTGTCGCTACTGGCCATCGGCCTCGAGATCTGGCTCGGGGAGGCGCGCCTGCGCTTCCTGGCGCCGGCGCTGCCCAAGGCCAACCGGATCACCGTCCTCGGCATCGTCGTGTCCGACCAGCGGTTGCTGGTCCTCACCGTCCTGCTGGCGCTCGCCGTGCTGCTCGGCCTGTTCTTCAGCCGGACGAACCTGGGCCTCGCCATCCTCGGCGTGAGCCAGGAACCGGTGGCGACGGAGCTGATGGGCATCTCGGTCCGGCGCCTGTCGAGCTTCGTCTGGGGCCTCGCCGCCCTCCTCGGCGGTCTGGCCGGCGTGCTCACGGCCGGGGTCACGCAGAACTTCGCGCCCGGCTACCTGACCTCCTCGGCGCTCATCCCGGGTTTCGCCGCCGCCGTCCTCGGCGGCATGACGAGCCTGCCCGGGGCCTTCGTGGGCGGTGTGATCGTCGGCGTCGCCCAGAGCCTGGCCGTGAGCGCCCCCGCCTTCACCGACATCCCGGGAGCCGGTTCGGTGATGGTCTTCGTGCTCCTCGTCGCGGTCCTCACGGTGCGGCCCCAGGGGCTCCTCGGGAAGGTGGCCTAGACGTGTCGATGCTGAAGGCCGTCGACCTGCCGGGGGCCGGCGCCATCGTTATCGAGACGGCCAGGCCCTTCCGGCCGTCGCCCCTCGGCTGGGTGGCCCGGGGCCTGGTGTGGGCCGCCATCGCCTCCGTCGTCTTCGTGGTGCCGCTCACCCGGGACGCCATCGAGGTGCACCGGTTCACCACCGCCGTGATCTACGCCATCATCGGCCTCTCCCTCAACGTGCTGCTCGGCTACACCGGCCAGATCTCGCTCGGGCACCAGGCCTTCGTCGGCATCGGTGCCTTCACCTCGGCCTACATGGTCACCGCCCACGGCCAGCCCTTCTTCGCCGCCGTGTTCGTGGCCATGACCGTGGGCGCCCTCCAGGCCCTGCTCCTCGGGGCCGTCTCGCTCCGGGTCACCGGCCTCTACTTCGCCCTCGTGACGCTGGCCTACGGCCTCATGGCCGAGGAGAGCCTGTTCAACATCCAGTCGTTGACGGGCGGCTCGGCCGGCCAGCCCGCCCCCAAGCCGGCCGGCTTCGTCAGCGACTATCGGTACTACTACCTCTGCCTCGCCTTCCTGGCCGCCGTGGTCTGGGTCGACTGGCGGCTCATGAGGACCAAGGGTGGGCGGGCGCTGCTGGCGCTGCGAGAGAACCCCCGGGTGGCCGCCACCTTCGGCACCGACGTCAAGGCCTACACGCTCATGGCCTTCGTGGTAGCCGGGGCCTTCGCCGGCCTCGGCGGTGCGCTGCTGGCCCACAACGACACCTTCGTGGTGAGCGTCCTGTTCGACTTCCGCCTGGCGCTCGTGTTCGTGATCATGACTGTGGTCGGCGGACTGCGCAGCCGCGCCGGCGTGATCATGGGCTCCGCCTTCTTCTCGCTCATCGACTACCTGCTCTTCGAGAAGGCGAACCTGGACAGCGCCATCAACTTCATCCTGCCGGACTTCATCTTTCCGGACCTGCCCTTCGAGTTGGCGCCGATCGTGCTCGGCCCGCTGCTCCTGCTCTTCACCCTCACCCTGCACCCCGGCGGTGTCGGCCAGCAGATCAAGCCGATCCAGCGGTGGTTGCGCGGTGGCCGCTTCAGCCTGCACGGCACCGGGGAGACGGAAGTGAGGGTGAGCGATGTCCGTGCTTGAGGCCCGGGGGTGCTCGGTCCGCTTCGGCGGCGTGCAGGCCTTGAGCGACGTGACGCTGCGGGCCGGCGAATGGGAGATCGTGGGCGTGATCGGGCCCAACGGGGCGGGCAAGACCACCCTGTTCAACGTGATCACCGGCTTCTACCGCCCGGACCGCGGCTCGGTGTTCTACCAGGGCGCCGATGTCACGCGCCTCGAAGTCCACGAGCGGACCGCGCTGGGCATGGGCCGGACCTTCCAGAACGTCGGGCTGGTGAAAGGCTCCACCGTCCGGGAGAACCTGCTGACCGCCCAGCACCTCGAAGCCGGGTACTCGGCCCTGTCCGGGCTGCTCGGTGCGCCCCATACGTTCGCGGCGGAGCGCAGGCTCCGGCGGCGGGCCGAGGCGCTGGCCGAGATGCTGAACCTCACCGCCCTGCTCGACACCCGGGTGGCCGGCCTGCCCTACGGCTTCCTCAAGCGGGTCGAACTGGCCGCCGTGCTGGCCACCGACCCGGACGTCCTCCTGCTCGACGAGCCCACCTCGGGCATGGGGCCGGAGGAGGCCCACGCCTTCGGCCGCACGCTGCTCGGACTGCGCCAGGAGTTCGAACTGACCGTGGTGATGATCGAGCACCACGTGCCGCTGGTCGTCGAGGTGTGCGACTACGTCTACTGCCTGAACTTCGGGCAGATGCTGGCCGAGGGCAAGCCCGAAGAGGTTCGGAGCCACCCCGAGGTGGTCCGGGCCTATCTGGGTGAGGAAGCGGAGACGGTCCTTCCAGAGGTCGCCCCGTGAGTCTGCTGGAGATCGAGAACCTGACGGTGGGCTACGGCTTCCCCGTGCTCATGGGAATCAGCTTCGTGGTGGAGCAGGGCGAGCGGGCCGTGCTGTTCGGCCTGAACGGCGCCGGCAAGACGACGACGGTGGCCTCCCTTGCCGGCCTGCTCAAGCCGGAGTCGGGGTCCATCCGCTTCGACGGCGTGGACATCACGAAGAAGTCGGCGGCCGAGCGGGTAGCCATGGGGATCGCCCTGGTCCCCGAGGGCCGGCGCGTGTTCCCGGCCCTGTCGGTGTCGAACAACCTGAGGCTCGGTGCGTGGGCCCGCCGGCGCAACCACAAAGAGGTCGGCGAGGCCCGTCAACTCGTCTTCGACTACTTCCCGCGCCTGGCCGAACGCTCCGACCAGATGGCCGGGACGCTCTCCGGTGGCGAGCAGCAGATGCTGGCCATCGGTCGGGGGCTGATGTCCCGGCCGCGGTTGCTCCTCGTCGACGAGGCGTCGCTCGGCTTGTCCCCGGCGCTGACGAAGACGGTGTTCCAGGTCATGGACCGCATCAACGCCAACGGCGTCACCGTGGTGTTGGTGGAACAGAACGTCGGGGTCCTGCCCCACGCCGACCGGGCCCTGATCATGGAGAAGGGCACCCTCGTCTACCAGGGCTCCGGCGAGGAGATCCACAGCGCCAGCCTCCGCGAGACCTACCTGGGGACCCCTGCGTGACCCCGAAGGAGCCCGCGTTGACCCCGAAGGAG
>CAZCVW010000066.1:6235-7310 GCA_964502185.1 uncultured Burkholderiales bacterium | reverse complement strand
TGACCCCGAAGGAGCCCGCGTTGACCCCGAAGGAGACAGCATGAAGCTGCAGTTGAACAAGCTCGGAGGGCAACTCGGTCTGCTCTTCTGCCTGGCCGGGCTCATCCTGGTGTGGATCGGCTGGAACGGGGCGGCGAGCTACACGCGCGTCGACAAGCAGTTCCCCTACCTCCTGTCGGGCGGAATCGCCGGCCTGGCCCTGGTGATCATCGGCGTGGGGCTCTTCGTGGTCCAGAGCCAGCGGGCCGACCGGGTGCAGCTCGAGGCGAACCTCACCGAACTGCGGCTCATCCTCGACCGGATGACGGGCGGAGCGGTGGGCAACGGTGCGTCGGAGGGCTCCGGCAACCTCGTGGTGGCCGGCCCCACCACCTACCACCGGCCCAACTGCCACCTGGTGGAGGGCCGGGAGGGGGTGAAGACCATGAGCGCGGCGGCGGCGCAGGCCAACGGGCTGTCCCCGTGCCGCACGTGCGGAGCGCCCGCCGGCGGAGAGGTGGACGGCGGCTCTACCCAGCCAACTACTCAGTCAGTTTCCGGAAGACGAGGCCCGTGAGGGGCTTCGGCCAGAAGTAGGTCGTCTTCTCGGGCATCCGCTCGCCGGCTTCGGCCACCGCCTGGATCTGCCGGACCGACACCGGCCGGAGGAGCACGCCGGCTTCGGCGGTGCCTTTGGCCACGGCCGCGGCGACGACCAGCGGGTCGGGGTGGAAGTCCAGGCTCTCGGGGGGGCCGATGCGGGCGAAGGCGGCTTCCAGGCGGGCCGAATCGACGTCCCGGAGCGGTTCGGGAAGCTGCTCGAGGTCGCCGGCGACGACATCGAGGCGCAGTTCGAGGAGGGCGAGCCCGTCCGGATCGACCAGGCCCATCGCCCCCCGGGCGAGCATGGCGGCGGACAGCTCGCGGACGCCCTCGGCGGTATTGGCGCCCTTTGGCGTGATCGTGAACGTCCGGGCCAGCCGGGCCCGCAGGTCCGGGCCGGCGCCGGTCAGGATCCGGTGGATCGGCCGGACGCTCAACTGCTCGGCCGACAGCTCCACGACCAGGGCCATGATCCGGTCTGCGCCGGTTTCTG
>CAZCVW010000066.1:0-6135 GCA_964502185.1 uncultured Burkholderiales bacterium | reverse complement strand
TCTGCGCCGGTTTCTGGGCCGGGTGCTGCGCCGGTTTCGGAGCCGGTCTCCCGCTGATAGTTGAGGGCGGTCTCGAACCGGTGGTGGCCGTCGGCGATGACGAGCGGGGTGGAACGGATGCGCTCCGCCAGGGGACCGGCGAGTTCCTCGGGGAGGAGGAACAGGCTGTGCTCGACGCCGTCCTCGTCGACGGATGCGGCGACCGGCGGGCCGGTCGGTTTCAGCAGATCGGACAGCCCGGAGGCGAGCGACAGACACCACACCGGGTCGAGGTTGGCGCCCACCGCCCGCAGCAGGTCGAGGCGGTCGCCCCGGGGCTTCGGCATCGTGCGCTCGTGGGGCAGGATCCGCCCCTCCCCCGGCGGGGACAGCTCGAGCGCGCCGATCACGCCGGTCATCTGCCGCGACGCGCCGGCGTCGTCGATGAAGACCATCCGGTAGAGGTAGTACCGGGGTGGGTCGGCGGCGAGCACGCCGGACTCCTGCCACTCGGCGAACGCGGCCGCGGCCCGCCCGTAGCGATCCCCGGGCTCGTGGTCGCGTGGGAGAATGAGGTGGACGGCGTTCTTGGGATGACTGGCCTCGAGTCGGGCGCGAGCTTCCGCGTCGATGACGTCGTACGGCGGGGCGGTGAGATCCTCGAGCCCCGCGCCGAGCGCGTCGAGCCGGTAACGAAGGCCGGGAAAGGGGAAGAAGTCGGGCACCATGGCTCCCCGAGCGGGTGACGGCCCCGGTTTTACCACAGGTCCCCCGGGAGAGGCCTACACCCGCTTCGTCGAGGGCAGCCGGCTCCTCGAGTCCGGCAACACGCACGCCGCCATCGTGGCGCTGGAGCGGGCCCGGGAGCTCGAACCGGAGAAGGGCTCGGTGCGGGAGGCGCTGGCCCGGGCCTATTTCCGCAGCGGCCGGACGCAGTTGGCCCGGGAGGAGTTCGAGAAGGTGATAGAGCTCGATCCCGTGAACGACTACGCGCACTTCGGCCTCGGTCTGTGTCTGCTCCGCACCGGGATGCGCGACGCCGCCCGGGGCCACCTCAAGATCGCCACCGTCATGCGGCCGGACTCCGAGGACTACCGCGACGCCCTGCGCCGAGCCAGCGCCTAGCTCGCCCGACCCCTTCATGCCCCCCGTGATTCTGTGCGACCTCGATGGCGTCATCTGGCTCGGCGGCTTCGGGCTCCCCGGGGCGGCCGAGGCCATCGCCCGGTTGAGAGAGGCCGGGCTGGCCGTCGGCTTCCTCACCAACAATTCCAGCCTCACCATCGGTGAGTATGTCGGCATGCTGGGGCGGGTCGGCATCCCGGCGGAGGCGGAGGACGTGCTCTCCAGCGCCATGGCCGCCGCCGGCGTGCTGGCCGCTGACTTGAGCCCGGGCGCGAAGGTGCTGGCCTGCGCCGGGCCCGGGGTCGTGGAAGCGCTGGAGGCGGCGGGGTTCGAGGTCGTGACCTCGGGGCCGTGCGAGGCCGTGGTCGTCGGCTTCCATCGCGAGTTCGACTTCGACCGGCTCGACCGGGCCTCGACCGCGGTGCGGGAGGGAGCTCGCTTCCTGGCCACCAATATGGACCCGACCTATCCCGGGCCCGACGGTCTGCTGCCCGGCAACGGCTCGCTGGTGGCGGCGGTGGCGACGGCCGCCGGTCGCCAACCGGAGGTGGCCGGCAAGCCCGAGCCGGCCACCGTCGCCATGGTCCAGGCTCGCTACGGGCACCGGGGCCTCATGGTCGGAGACCGGCCCTCGACCGACGGGGCCATGGCCGCCGCCCTCGGCTGGCCCTTCGCCCTCGTGGTGTCGGAGGCGACGCTGTCGGGCGACGAACCGGCCGACTACCCGTCCGCCCTGGTCGGCCCCAGCCTGGCCGCCCTGACCGACGGCATCCTCAAGATCCTTCAGTCGACCTCGTAGCGGAAATCCCGGGGCGGCCCGGCCGGCGGCCCAGAGCGCGAGAAGGGCCGGAGCACCAGGGCGATCGCCGCTCCGGCCAAGAACCCGCCGATGTGGGCCATGACCGCGATCCCACTCTCGGAGCTGGTCAGGAACTGCAGGGCCAGCCACCCGAGCAGCACCACGGCGGCGGGCAGGTGGATGAACTGGATGAAGATGAACAGCGGGATGATCGTGAGGATGCGGGCCTTCGGGAAGAACACCAGGTAGGCGCCCATCACGCCGGCGATCGCCCCCGACGCACCGATCACCGGGGTGGTCGAGTCGGGCTGGGTGAAGACGTGGGCGAAGGAGGCGATCAGCCCGCTCACCAGGTAGAAGACGGCGTAGCCGCCGTGGCCCAGCCGGTCCTCGACGTTGTTGCCGTAGACCCAGAGGTAGAGCATGTTCCCGCCCAGGTGCAGGATCGACCCGTGGAGGAACATCGACGTCAGCAGGGCGAGGAGGACGTTCTTACCGGGAAAGTACGGCGCCGCCGCCGGCACGCCCAGCACCACGATCGCACCGTCGCACTCCGTCTCGGCCAGACGGTTCGACAACGGCTCGCCGTGGGTGACCTCGCACGGGATGGCGGCCCGCTCGAACAGGAACTCTTCGTCCTCGTTGCTCCCACTCGTCGGCTGGACGAAGAAGTAGATCACCACGCAGGCGGCGATGATGGCGAACGTGACGAAGGGTCTGGCGCTGGTGGGGTTGTCGTCCCGGAGCGGGATCACCGGCGGAGCCTAATGGGGATGTCTAACCCGGCCGGTCCCCGGCCCGGCGGGAGACGGGTGTTAGCCTGCCCGACAGGATCGCGAGCGGAGGGTACGAAATCGCGCAGGGTCGCCATGCGCCGCCGGCTTGACGTCGAGCTGGTGCGGCGAGGGCTGGTGGAAAGCCGGACCCGGGCCCAGGACGCCATCGCCGCCGGGAGGGTGCTCGTCTCCGGCGCCCCGGCGGACCGGGCCGGTCGCCTGGTGGCCGCCGACGAGCCCATCCATCTCCAGGGGCCGCCGAGCCGGTTCGTTTCCCGGGGCGGCGAGAAGTTGGACGCCGCCCTCGACCGCTTCGCCGTCTCCGTGGCGGGCCGGCGTTGCCTCGACGCCGGCGCGTCGACCGGCGGGTTCACCGACTGCCTCCTGCAGCGCGGCGCCTCCGAGGTCGTCGCCGTCGACGTCGGCTCGGGGCAGCTGGCCTGGGCCTTACGTTCCGACCCCCGGGTGGCCGTGCTGGAGCGCACCAACGTGCGGACCCTCGACCCGGCCGATGTCGGCGGGCCCGTGCAACTGATGGTCGCCGACCTGTCGTTCATCTCCCTGGCCCTGGTGGCGCCGGCGCTTCTGGCGGTGGCCGATCCGGCGGGGGCGGAAGCGGTGTTCCTGGTGAAGCCCCAGTTCGAAGCGGGACGGGCCCAGGTGGGCCGGGGTGGGATCGTGTCGGACCCCGCCGTGCACCAGGATGTCCTCGCCCGGGTCCAGGCCACCCTGGGGGCGGCCGGCCTGTGGATGGCCGCGGCGATGCCGTCTCCCCTGCGGGGCGCAGCCGGCAACATCGAGTTCCTCGGCCACTTCAGCTTGGAGCCGCGCCCGCCGCTTTCGGACGAGACGCTCGCCGCGGTGGTGGCCGAGGCCCATGAGTCGTCGCCGAGGCGGGCCGGATGAGGGCGAGCCGATGAGAGCGGTTGGCGTCGTCTGCCACCACGGTCGGGGCCGGGCCATCGCCGAGCGGGCGGTGGCCTACCTGGAAGGCGCCGGACTCGAGGTTCGCGTCCCGGCCCCGGATGCGGAGGCCACGGGACTCGAGCGCTACGCGCGCAGTCCGGGCGCCTTCGTCGCCGGGCTCGACTTCGCCGTGTCTCTCGGCGGGGACGGCACCATGCTGCGCACGGTCGATCTGGTCGGCGGCGAGGGTGTGCCCGTCCTCGGCGTCAATGCCGGTCACCTGGGATTTCTCACCGAGATCGAGCCGGATCAACTCGAGGAAGGTCTGGGCCGGGTCATGGCCGGGCAGTACGGCGTCTCCGAGCGGATGGTGCTCTCGGTCAAGGTCGGCTCCGCCGGGCCGGCGGGCGGCACGCGGCTCGCGCTGAACGAGGCCGTCCTCGAAAAAGTCAGCAGCGGCCACCTGGTGCGGTTGGCAGTTTCTGTCAATGGGAAGTTCTTCACCACCTATGCCGCTGACGGGCTCATCGTGGCCACCCCGACCGGCTCCACCGCCTACAACTTCTCGGCCCGCGGGCCGATCGTGTCCCCCAGCCACCGCTGCCTCCTGCTGACGCCGGTTTCGCCCCACATGCTCTTCGACCGCTCGCTTGTCCTCGGGCCTGATGAGGAGTTGGGCTTCGAGGTGACGGGTTCCGCGCCGCTCGGGCTCATCCTCGACGGCCGGGCGATCGGCCGCCTGGCCGAGGGCGACACCGTGGCCGTGACGCAGGGGCCGCAACCGGCCCGGTTCATCACCTTCGCCCCCCGCGACTTCCACCAGGTCCTCAAGGCCAAGTTCGGCCTGGCGGACCGCTGAGGAGGATCGTCCATGGCTATCGAACGCACGACGATCCTCTCGGGGCCGGCCAAGGTCGACCGGCGGACCAAGGACCTCATCAAGCGGGCCCGCCCCGGTGACGTCGCGGTCATCGACCACGCCGACATCGATCGGGTGGCGGCCGAGGGTCTGATCCGGGCCGGGGTGGCCGCCGTGGTCAACGCGGCGGCCTCCTTCACCGGCCGCTATCCCAACACGGGCCCGATGCTGATCGCCCGGGCCGGAATCCTCCTGCTGGACGAGGTCGGCTCCGATGTCCTCGACCGGGTCACCGAAGGCGACCAGCTGCGCGTCGAGCCGGATCATCAAGGGCAGGGGGCGGTGTGGCTCGGCGAAGAACGGCTGGCCACCGGCGAGATCCAGAGCGCCACCGAACTCGAGGCCCGCGTGGTGCTGGCCCGGGCCGCCATCGGCGCCGAACTGGAATCTTTCGCCGTCAACACGCTCGAGTACATCCGGCGCGAGGCGCACATCACTTTCGCCCCCCTGGAGCTACCCACGCTGCGCTGCAACTTCCGGGGCCGGCACGCCCTCGTGGTGGTACGGGGCCACGACTACCAGAGCGACCTCGCCGCCCTGCGGCCCTACATCCGCGAGTTCCGGCCCGTGCTGGTGGCGGTGGACGGAGGGGCCGACGCCCTCCTCGAGATCGGCTTCCGGCCCGACCTCATCGTGGGCGACTTCGACTCGGTGTCCGAAGCGGCCTTGGCCTGCGGGGCGGACCTCATCCATCACGTCCACCCCGACGGCCGGGCGCCCGGCCGCGAGAACCTGCTCGAGTGGGGTGTCCCCTACCAGGAGTTCGTGGCCGAGGGCACCAGCGAGGACGTGGCCATGCTGCTCGCCGCCGAGGCCGGGGCGGAGCTCATCGTGGCCGTGGGGACCCACGCCAGCATGGTGGAGTTCCTCGACAAGGGCCGGGCCGGGATGGCCTCCACCTTCCTCACCCGCCTGCGGCTCGGCCCCCTCCTCGTCGACGCCAAGGGCGTGAACCGCCTTTACGAGTCGCGCCTGCGCCGCCGCGACCTGGCCCTGCTGGTCGGGGCGGCGTTGGTGGCCATGGTGGCGATCACCATCGTGTCCGAGCCGCTGCACGTCTTCCTCGACGGGCTGTGGGTGATCATCAGCGACCTGTGGCTGTCCCTGGTAGACACGGTGGCCGGGTGATCAATTTTCGCTTCCATCTCGTCTCGCTGGTGGCGGTGTTCCTGGCCCTCGCCCTCGGGGTCGTGATGGGCTCTACGGTCATCGACCGGGCCATCGTCGACGGCCTGCGCTCCCGCATCGACCGGGTCGAGCGCAACTCCGGCGCCCGGCGGGCCGAGAACCTCGAGCTGAAACGCGAACTCGACGCGCTCAACGCCTACACGGAACAGGCTGCCGCCCATCTGGTGCGCCACCGCCTGGACCAGGTGCCCGTCGTCATGGTGGCCATGAGCGGTGTCGACGGCGATGTGGTGCGGGCCACGGCTGAGACCCTCGCCGGCGGGGGTGCGGTCCTGTCCGGGGTGCTGTGGATGCAGCCGGCCTTCGACCTGAACGAGCTCGACAACCAGGACGAGCTCGGCCGGGCGGTGGGGGAGCCCTTCCGGCGGGGAGAATCGCTGCGCCAGGCGGCCCTCGACGCGCTCGGACGGCGTCTGGCGCTCGGCCCGGGCCCCGTGGCGCCG
>CAZCVW010000065.1:0-12190 GCA_964502185.1 uncultured Burkholderiales bacterium | reverse complement strand
GCAGGATGCCCTGGGTGCCGATGTAGATCCACGATCCGGCGGTCATCTGGCCGTACATCGTGAGGCCCATCGCCTCCAGCCGCCAGAACTCCTCCCAGGTCGCCCACTCCGGCACCAGCAGGGAGTTGGCGATCAGCACCCGGGGCGCGAAGGGGTGGGTGGGAAAGACGCCGACCGGCTTGCCCGACTGGACGAGCAGGGTCTCGTCGTCGGCCAGGTCGCGAAGCGTGGCTTTGATGGCGGCCAGCGACGCCGGGTCGCGGGCCGCCTTCCCCCGCCCGCCGTAGACCACCAGCTGCGCCGGGTCCTCGGCCACGTCGGGATGGAGGTTGTTCTCCAGGCAGCGCAACGCCGCTTCCTGGAGCCAGCCCCGGCATCTCAGGCCGGCAGCCAACCCAGCTGCTCGCATGCCGGCCAGCCTAGGCCGGGACACCCGTTCACTCGAGCCAGTCGGGCAGCAGCTCGCCGGAGAGCACCAGGCGCTCGGCGGCGGCCAGGTCCGGGGCGAGGAAGCGGTCGACCGGCAGCGGCGGCACGTCCTGTCGGAGCCGGGCCACGGCGGCTTCCGTCTCCGGCGAGGGACGCAAACGGCGCAGCTCCAGGGCCTGGGCGGCGCAGAGGATCTCCACGGTCAGCACCCGGGCGGCGTCGGCCAGGCCGAGACGCAACTTCCGGCAGGCGTTCCACCCCATGGAGACGTGGTCCTCCTGCCCGCCGCTGGTGGAGATCGAGTCGATCGAGGCGGGCGCGGCCCAGGTCCGCAGCCGGTTCACCGCCGCCGCCGCCGTGTAGTGGGCCAGCATGAAGCCGGAGTTGATGCCGGCCTCCACGGCCAGGAAGGCCGGCAGACCCTGGGAGCGGGCCGGGTCCATGAGCCGATCCGTCCGGCGCTCGGAGATGCTGGCGAGATCGGCCAGGGCGATGGCGCAGAAGTCGGCCGCGAAAGCCAGGGGCTGGCCGTGGAAGTTGCCGGTGGAGGCGACCGTGCCCGCGCCAGGCCCGCCCTCGAGATCCACCAGCACGACCGGATTGTCGGTGACGGAAGCGAGTTCGCGCTCCGCCACCTGGCGGGCGAAGGCGATGACGTCGCGGGTGGCGCCGTGCACCTGCGGAGCACAACGCAGCGAGTAGGCGTCCTGCACGGCATGGTCCGCCGGGGGACCGCCCGGGGCTCGGGGTGTCCCCGTAGAGGGGGCAGCCCCCGGAGGATTCGGTCCGTGGCTGGCCACGATGGCCGACCCGGCCAGCAGGCGGCGGAGATTGTCGGCGCTGCGGGCCTGCCCGGGATGGGGCCGGAGCCGGTGCAGCTCGGGGGCGTAGGCGGCGTCCGTTCCGAGCAGGGCCTCGACCGTCATGGCGCAGGCCAGATCAGCGGTGCGGGCGAGCCGGTCCAGGTCGACGAGCGCCAGGCAGAGGTGGGCGAGCATGCCCTCGGTCCCGTTGAGGAGGGCCAGGCCCTCCTTGGCTTCGAGGACGACGGGTGCGAGGCCGGCGGCCGCCAACGCCTCCGACCCGGTCGTCGTCGCGCCGGACGGGTCGAGCGCTTCGCCATCGCCGCAGAGGACCGCCCCGACGTGGGCCAGCGGCGCCAGGTCACCGGAAGCGCCGAGGCTGCCGAGTTCGGGGACGACGGGGGTCACGCCGGCCCCGAGGAGACCGATGAGCCCTTCCACCAGCGCGGGACGCACGCCGGAGGCCCCGGCGGCGAGGGCCCGGGCCCGGAGCAGCATCATGGCCCGGACGACCTCGGGTTCCACGGGCTCGCCCATGCCGGCGGCGTGGGACAAGACGAGAGACTTCTGGAGCCGGCGGGCCTCGGCCGGCGACACGTGCACGGAGGCCAGCGCGCCGAACCCGGTGGTGATCCCGTAGACCGTGGAACCTTCGGCCACGATCCGTTCCACCACCGCCCGGGACGCCTCCATCCGCGGGTACACCGCCGGGTCGATCGCCACCGTGGCCCGGTGACGGGCGACGGCCACGACGTCGGCCACCGAGAGCGGCGAGCCGTCAAGGACGACAGGACCTGGAGGGACCACGGCGCTCAACGTACCGCCGGACGGCGGGGCCTAGTGGCCTCTAACGTTTGATCTGTTCGCTCGGCAGCAGCAAGACCTCGCCGGTCACATCGGGATCGGCGTCCAACGAGCAGTGCTCGCAGGGACTGGTGTGGCGCCAGGAACGCAGGAGGCGGGTGCGGCTCTCGTTGAGCTCTACCGCAAAAGCGCCCGACTCCGCCGAGATCTCGAGCCCGAAATAGGGCTCCCAGTCACTGGCCAACGCCGGAGAATCAATGCTGATTCCCCGGGGAACACGACGGAAGCGCCTGCGCTCCGTGTCGAAGAGCCAGATGCTGTGGCACGAGTCGATACGCTCCATTGGCGCTCCTGTCCGGAGGTCAGCCGTAGGGTAGCGGGCCGTCCTGTTTGGCGCCCGTTTCCCCACTCTGGTTCCGGTTCAAACTTACAGATCTCATGCAGAGTGCGATTCGGGCGCGGTTGAGCCCATATGCGTCATGTCGCTGTACCAGTGCACGCACGGCGCGAAGCTTCTCCGATGATCGACCCGACGACCAAGCGCGCCATCGGCCAGATGATCAAGGGGGTCCAGGTGGTGGGGTCGGCCCACCACGGCGTCGTCCGGGCCTACTGCTCCCACTGGGTGACCCAGGTCGCCTTCGAGGAGCCCATCCTGATGGCGTCCGTCTCGCCGAAGCACGACACCCACCCGCTCATGGTCGCCTCCGGCCTGTTCTCGGTGTCCATCCTGGCCGCCGACCAGATCGACGTCGGCCAGTACTTCTCCTATCCGGGCCGGCGCTTCCGCTGCATCGCCTCCGAGTATCTCGAGATGTGGAACGGTCTCCCCGTCGTCCCCAACTGCCTGGCTTGGCTCCGGGCCGAGATCTTCGAGCAGAAGCCGATGGCCGACCACGAGCTCTTCTTCGCCCGGGTGACCGATGTGAGCGCCGGTCGCCTCGGCGACCCCCCGCTCCTCTACTCCGCCCGCCACGGCTGGCGGGTCACCGGCGGCAAAGCCCGCGAGCCCGGCATGAGCATCCGCGACCGCCTGCTGGAACGCCTGGCCGAGTCCGGCCTGGAGGTCCCGACCGACGGGTCAGAAGACGAGTAGCGCTACTCCCACTCGATGGTGCCGGGGGGCTTCGACGTGATGTCGTAGGCCACCCGGTTCACACCGGGGACTTCGTTGATCAGGCGGGACGAGATGCGCTCCAGCACCTCGTAGGGCAGGCGGGCCCAGTCGGCGGTCATGGCGTCGTCGGACGTGACCGCCCGGAAGACGATCGGGTAGGCGTAGGTGCGCTCGTCGCCCATCACGCCGACGGACCGCACCGCGGGCAGCACGGCGAAGCTCTGCCACAACTCCCGGTAGAGGCCGGCCCGCTTCACCTCTTCCAGGACGACGGCGTCGGCCCGGCGCAGGATCTCCAGGCGTTCGGCGGTGACCTCACCCACGATGCGCACCGCGAGGCCAGGGCCGGGGAAGGGCTGGCGCCACACGATGTCCTCGGGCAGGCCGAGCTCCTCGCCCACCGCCCGCACCTCGTCCTTGAACAGGAGGCGCAGCGGCTCGACGAGATCGAAGTCCATGTCCTCGGGGAGGCCACCGACGTTGTGGTGCGACTTGATCTTGGCCGCGTCCCTGGTCCCCGACTCGATGACGTCGGGGTACAGCGTCCCCTGCACCAGGAACTTGGCGGGGCCATCCCCCGGGGCACCCCGGACCCCGGGCCCGAGGTCCTTGGCGGCTTCCTCGAAGACCCGGATGAACGTCTCCCCGATGGCCTTGCGCTTCACCTCGGGGTCGGTGACGCCCTCCAGGGCGGCGAGGAACCGGTCGGCCGCCTTCACGTGGACGAGGTCCACCTGGAACTGGCGCCGGAAGGTCTCCTCGACCTGCTCGGCCTCGTTGGCCCGCAACAGCCCGGTGTCCACGAACACACAGGTGAGCTGGTCGCCGATCGCCCTGTGCACCAGAGCGGCGGCCACCGCCGAGTCGACGCCGCCGGAAAGGCCGCAGATCACCGCGCCCGAACCGACCTGGGCCCGGATCTTCTCGACGGCGGCCTCGATGATGTTGACCCGGGTCCAGTTCGGCCGGGCCCCGCACACGTCGTAGAGGAAGGCCTTGAGGATCTCCATGCCCCGGGACGTGTGGATCACCTCGGGGTGGAACTGGACGCCGTACACGCGCCGCTCCGGGTCGTCGAGGGCGGCGACGGGGGCGCCGGGCGTGGACGCGGTCACCCGGAACCCGGGCGGGGCGGTCACGATCGAGTCGCCGTGGCTCATCCACACTTCCTGCTCGACGGGCAGGTCGGCGAAGAGAACCGAGGAGCCCGACACGCGAAGCGGTGTCCGGCCGTACTCGCCGGTGCCGGTGCGGCGGACCTCGCCGCCGAGCTGCTGGGCGATCAGCTGGCTGCCGTAGCAGATGCCCAGCACGGGCGGGCCGGCACCGTAGACGCCCGGGTCAATGCTGGGGGCGCCCTCCACGTGCACGGACTGCGGGCCACCGGACAGGATGATCCCCTTGGGCTTCCGGGCCAGCATCTCGGCTACCGGCATGTCCCGGGGCACGATCTCGGAGTAGACGTTCGCCTCGCGCACCCGGCGGGCGATCAGCTGGGCGTACTGGGCTCCGAAGTCGACAACGAGGACGGTGTCCTTGCCCGTCAAATCGGGCGCTGGCATTTCGATAGCCACGCGGAGGGGGGCCTAACGCCCCATGCCGATGCCCTGGCTCCGCTGGAGGGACTTCCCTTCAGTCTTGAGCGCCGGGGCGACCATCACCTCCGCCTTCTGGAACTCCTTGACCGTCTCGTAGCCACAGGTGGCCATCGACGTGCGCAGGGCGCCGAAGAGGTTGAGGGTTCCGTCGTTCTCATGGGCCGGGCCGACCAGGATCTCGGCCATGGTGCCCTTCTGGCCCACCTGGACCCGGGCGCCCCGGGGCAGGCTCGGGTGGAAGGTGGCCATGCCCCAGTGGTAGCCGCGGCCGGGCGACTCGTAGGCCGAGGCGAGGGGTGAGCCGATCATGACGGCGTCGGCGCCGCAGGCGATGGCCTTGGCGATATCCCCGCCCGTGCGCATCCCGCCGTCGGCGATGACGTGCACGTAGACACCGGTCTCGTCGAGGTGGCGCATCCGGGCCCCGGCGGCGTCGGCGATGGCCGTGGCCTGGGGCACGCCGATACCGAGCACACCCCGGCTGGTGCAGGCCTGGCCGGGGCCGACGCCGACCAGGACGCCGACGGCCCCCGTCCGCATGAGGTGCAGCGCGGTCGAGTAGGAGGCGCAGCCGCCGACGATGACGGGAATGTCGAACTCGCGGATGAACTGCTTCAGGTTGAGCGGGGTCGCCGTCTTGGACACGTGCTCGGCGGAGACGACCGTGCCCTGGATCACCAGGATGTCGAGCTCGGCCTCGAGGACGGCGGCGGCGTAGCGCTCCGTCTTCTGCGGCGTGATCGAGGCCGAGGCGACGATGCCGGACGCCTTCAGTTCCCGGATGCGGGCGGTGATCAGTTCGTCCTTGATCGGCTCGGCGTAGATCTGCTGCATGCGCAGCGTGGCCTTCTCGGGCGGGAAGTCGGCGATCTCCTCGAAGAGCGGCTCGGGGTTCTCGTACCGGGTCCACAAGCCCTCGAGGTTGAGCACGGGCAGCCCCCCGAGGCGCCCGATCTCCGCCGCGGTGGCCGGCGAGACGGCCCCGTCCATGGCCGAGGCCATGAGCGGCAGCTCGAAGCGGAACGCGTCGAGTTCCCAGGAGATGTCGACGTCTTCCGGGTCCCGGGTGCGCCGGCTGGGGACGATGGCGATGTCATCGAACCCGTACGCCCGACGCCCGGACTTGCCGATACCGATCTCTACTTCCATAGCCCTACTCCGTCCTGTGTGGCTCAGACAACCGCCGGGGGGGACACCCCTGCCCCCGACCCAACGCCCGTTCTCCGAGATTAGCCCGACACCTGCCCGGAACCGGTGAGCGTGGCCAGGAACCCGGCCAGGATCCGGGCCGTTGCGCCCCAGATCACGTCGTCGTACACGTCGGAGTTTCCCGGGTCCCCCGGCAGTTCAAAGAAATGCACCGGGCGGGACATCGGTCCGGGCCCCCAGTGCTCCTCCCGGTGGACGCCGTCGGCGAGCAGTTCCGACAGAGGCACGTCGAAGACCCGCACCACCTCGTCCGCCTGGGGCGTGAGGAGCGGGCGGCGGCCGAGCAGGCCGACGAACGGCGCGATCACGAAGCGGGTGGTGACGGTCGACAGGGTGTCGAGTTCGGCCACCACCTCGACGGCTTCGCGGCGGAGGCCCACCTCCTCCTCCGCTTCCCGGAGAGCGGCATCGAGCAGGCTCCGGTCGACCTCGGGGTGAACCTTGCCTCCCGGGAAGGCGATGTCTCCCCGATGGGACGGCATCGTGTCGGGCCGCTTGGTGAGGATGACCCGAACCTCGCCCGATTCCTCGAACAGGGCCATCAGCACGGCGGCCGCCTGCATCCCCGGGACGGTGGCGGGCAAACGCCGAGGGGCGGGTAGCACCGAGCAGGCCCGGCGCACGTCGGCCAGCGAGAACCGGCGGTCTTCCGGCGGTAGGCGTAGCCAGGGCGAGGGCGCGCCGAGCCGGACCATCGGTGGGCGCGGGATCCGCTCGTCCGCGGGATGGGGCTGGTCGGCTTCAGTGCCCGTTGGGCTGCGCCTCCTGCACCTGTGTCGCCAGGCCCTCGAGCAGCTCGCGCAGACCGCCGGTCTTGAGGTTGGCCATGACCTGGCCGGGCGGGGTCTCACCCCGCTCCCACTCCAACCAAAAGGCCAACAGCTTCTGCGGGTCGATCGGGGCCTGCTCCATGCCGGGAGCCTACTCAACGAGAACCGGCGTCCCTCAGCCGTGTGGTACACGACTGAGAAACGCCGGCTAGAGCCCGAAGGGGTTTTAGAAGCCGCCCATGCCGCCCATGCCGCCCATGCCACCCATGCCGCCCGGGTCCGCCGCGGCGTGGGCCGCGTGCTTCTCGGGCCGATCCGCGATGAGCACTTCGGTGGTGAGCAGCAGGGCCGCCACCGAGGCGGCGTTCTGCAGAGCCGAGCGGGTGACCTTGGCCGGGTCGACGACGCCGACCTTGAGCAGGTCGACGAGCTCGCCGGTGTCGGCGTCGAGCCCGACGGTGCCTTCGGCCGCTTCGACCTCCTGGATCTTCACGCCGCCCTGCAAGCCGGCGTTGTTGGCGATCCACCGCAGCGGCTCGCCGAGCGCGGAGGCGACCAGCTTGGCCCCCGTGGCCTCGTCGCCGGTCAGGGTCTCGGCCAGCGCCCGGACCGAGGGGCGGGCCCGCACGAGGGCGGTACCACCGCCGGCCACGATGCCCTCTTCGATGGCGGCCCGGGTGGCCGACAGCGCGTCCTCGATGCGGTGCTTCTTCTCCTTGAGCTCCACCTCGGTGGCGGCCCCGACCCGGATGACGGCCACGCCGCCGGAGAGCTTGGCCAGCCGCTCCTGGAGCTTCTCCTTGTCCCAGTCGGAATCCGTGTTCTCGATTTCCGACTTGAGCTGCGACACCCGGCCAGTGATGTCCTCGGGGTTGCCGGCGCCTTCGATGAAGGTCGTCGAGTCCTTGGTGACGGTGACCTTGCGGGCCCGCCCGAGCAGGGTGAGATCGGCGTTCTCCAGCTTGAGCCCGAGTTCGGGCGAGATCAGCTGGCCGCCGGTGAGGATGGCGAGATCCTCGAGCATGGCCTTGCGCCGGTCACCGAAGCCGGGAGCCTTGATGGCCACCGACTGGAAGGTGCCGCGGATCCGGTTGACGACGAGGGTGGCGAGAGCCTCGCCCTCGACGTCCTCGGCCACGATCAGGAGCGGCTTGTTCGCCTGCATGACCCGCTCCAGCACCGGCAGCAGGTCGCGCACCGCCGCGATCTTCTGGTTGACGATGAGGATGTAGGGCTCGTCGAGCACGGCCTCCATCCGCTCCGGGTCGGATACGAAATACGGGGAGATGTAGCCGCGGTCCAACTGCATGCCCTCGGTGAACTCGAGGTCGATGCCGAAGGTCTGGCCCTCTTCGACGGTGACGACACCGTCGCGACCGACCTTGTCGATGGCATCGGAGATGACCTGCCCGATCTCCGGGTCGGCGGCCGAGATGGAAGCGACCTGGGCGATCTCTTCCTTCGTCTCGACTTCCTTGGCCTGCTCGCCGATCGACTTGACGACGGCGGCGACCGCCTGCTCGATGCCCCTCTTCAGCGACATCGGGTTCGCCCCGGCCGCCACGTTGCGGAGACCTTCCCGCACGAGCGCCTGGGCGAGGACGGTGGCCGTGGTCGTGCCGTCGCCGGCGACGTCGTTGGTCTTGGTGGCGACTTCCTTGGCCAGCTGGGCCCCCATGTTCTCGTAGGGGTCCTCCAGCTCGATTTCCTTGGCGATGGTGACGCCGTCGTTGGTGATCGTGGGGGCGCCCCACTTCTTCTCCAGCACCACGTTGCGGCCTCGGGGCCCGAGGGTGACCCGCACGGTGTTGGCCAGCTTGTTGACTCCCGCCTCAAGCCCTCGACGAGCGTCCTCGTTGAAGATCAGCTTCTTCGACATGTTGTTTCAGTCCTCCAATGAAAGGTGGGCCGGGGGCGGGTAGCGCGACGACGGCGCCCCAGGGGGCGCCGCCGCCCGGATCGCTCTCCAGCTACTTGGTGATCTTGCCGAGGACGTCGCGGCTCGTCAGAATGAGGACGTCCTCACCGTCGACGGTGATCTCGGTGCCCCCGTACTTGGAGTAGACGACGGTGTCACCGGCTTTGATGTCGAGCGGGATGATCTCGCCGCTCACCTCGGAGCGCCGGCCCGGTCCCACTGCGAGGACGGTGCCCTGCTGGGGCTTCTCCTTGGCAGTATCGGGAATGACCAAACCGCTCGCGGTCTTCTCTTCCGCCTCACTCGGGCGGACAACGATCCGGTCGTCCAGCGGCTGCAGATTCATGCGACTGAGTCCTCCTCGAGGGTCCTTCGTGTGTTCGATCTGTTTAGCACTCTACCCTTGAGAGTGCTAACGAACGCACGGTATCAAGGGCCGAAGGCTGGTCGCAAGCGGGTCGGGACCAATGGACGCCCGTCCCGTGAAACTGCCCGGGGAATTGCTCGAGCACCGCAACGACACGCTCCTGGTCCCCCGGAGGGAGCTTGGTCCGCCAGCCGTCCACCTCCTCGGCCCACACCCGGTTGGTCGAGTAGCCCAGTCCCCTGCGGTTGGAGGCGGACAGGAAGGATTCGGCCGCCTCGGTCCAGCCGAGGCCGAGGGCCTGGCCCAGGGCCCGGAACCGGGCGGCGGGACGGGCGCACAGCGTCTCGTGCCCCACCACCAGCCACTCGGGGTGCCGGGCGACGGCCTGGTCCAGAAGCGACGAGAGGTAGCCGCAGTGCCAGGCCGCCCGGTCGATCCACGGGCTCGATCGGCGCGGAGGTCCAACTCCGAACACGTCGGCGCAGTGCTCGACGGCGTGGGGGTTCCGGTCGAGGAAACCGTCCCAACCGAGCTTCTCCCAACTGGCGATGACGGCGAACGGGTGACGCCGGAGCACGACCACGGTGGGCGCAAAGCGCTCCGCCAACCATTCGAGGGAACGGGCGCAGAACACGGACTTCACGACCACGTTCCTGGGCACGTTCCCAAAGGCGGGCACCGGGGGACGGGAGGAGGCCAGGGGGCCGGCCCGGCGCAGCGACCCGGGAGCCACCCGGTGGACGATCCGGGCCGACGTGTAGCGCAGGCTCGGCCGGCAGCCTCCGGCGAAGGCGGTCTCGAAGAGCGCCCCGTACTCCGGGGCCGCCTCGCCCGGCACCAGCTTCGGATAGGAGCCGAGGTGCCGCTTCGCCGACCAGGCCTCCGGGCGGACGTGATGGTTGTCGGGCTCGTGGACGTACTGGGTGTTTTCCGCCATTCCCAGGACCCGGCCCACCCACGTGGTGCCCGACCGGGGGATGCCGGCGATCAGGACCCGGACGCCGCCGCCCCCCAGACCGCCACCCCCCAGACCGCCAGCCGAAGCGCTCACCGCCCCACCCCCCATCGCAGTATCCGGTCGAGGGGGACGAACTTGAAGTTCTGCCGGCCCGCCGGTCCCGGCGTGGTGTTCCGGCCGTCCTGGCAGATGAACAAGCCCCCGGGGAAGGCGGGGCCGAGGTAGGCCGCCATGATGTCGATGCCATCCGTGTCGGAGCAGCCGTCGACCGCGCTGTCGGTTCCGACCCGGAGCTTGCCGAGGAAGACGTGGGGAGCCGTCCGCCGGTAGAAGACGAAGGAGTTGTCCCCTTGAGAGGAGGCCACCAGGTAGCCGCGCCCCCCGGGCTCGGCGACCATGGCGAGGCCCTCCACATCGGCTACCAGGTTCCCGCCGGGGCCCGTCCGGTCGACGATGATCCGCGGCTCGGCCGGCCCGGCGGCAGGCTCAGCGGCGTACTCCCAGATGCCGACGTCCTCCTCGCCCACGTAGAGCCGGGACGTCTCGTCATCGGTGGTGCAGCCCTCGACCGCCGAGCCGACGTCGAACTCCCGCACCGGCCGGGCGTCGATCAGCCCAGCCCGGTCGAACAACTCCCACTGGGTCACCATGCCGTTGCCCCCGGCGGTGAAGGCGTAGAAACGGTCGGAGGTGGGGCTGTGGTACAGGCAGATGCCCTCTTCGTAGAACGGACTCGGGATGGGCCGGGCCGTCGCCTCCGTCAGGCGACGGGCCACCGGATCCACCCAGAAGAAGCGCAGACCCCGCTCCGCCGTGGCGACGAGGTCGACGGCCCGGTCCCCGAGCGGGAAGCCGTAGCGGAGGTCCACGTTGTTGGTCGCCCCCTCCAACCGCTGCAGGCGCCGGCCGGCCAGGTCGTAGACCTCGAGCGCCGCCCGCTTGTCCGTCCCCACCACCAACGAGAGCGACGGATCCGTGGGATGGAGCCAGATCGCGGCATCGTCGGCGGCGTCGCCGATCGAACCCACCGGCTCCGTTTCGGCGTCGCTGCGGATGACCGGACGCGCCTCGGACGCGGCGCCGGCCACGATCGGCCCGGAGGCGAGCGACCAACCGCCGGCCAGCAGCACGGGAACGACCATCCGCAGTTTCTTCAAACGGGCCAGCATCAGATGACTCCCTCTCGTAGAGCCCGGGCCACGGCCTGGGCGGGATTGCGGCACCGCATACGGAAGAGAAGGTCGGCGAGGACGCTCCGGACGGTCCCCTCCGTGGAACCGAGCGTCTGGGCCATCCGCCGAGGGGTCTCGCCATCGGCCAGGAGACGGAGCAACTCCACGTCGGCCGCCGACAGCGTGGCGGTGCGGGGGGCGCCGGTCAGCGAGCACAGGCAGTCCAGGAACCGCTCGGGCGTGAGGTCCGTGCGGTCGAGCACCGTGCACGTGTCCTGGACCCCTTCGGCGGCCATACCGGCCGCACTGGCCAGCGCCAGCAGCCGGGTCGGCCCGGCCGGCGCCGCTCGTGTCCGGGCCAGCATCGACTCGAGCTTTCCTTCACCCAGATCGAAGATGAGGACGTCGATCTGCTCGAGGTCGGGTTCGGGTACGAACCCCGAACTCTCGCCGGCCAGCACGAAGCCGCCCTCCCTAAGGCAGCAGGCCAGCCCCCGCCGGAAGATCGGGTTGGCATCGTCGACCCACACGCGCACCGCTCGGCTCATGGATGCATGGAACCAGGCGAACGGCCGCGCTCCCAGGGTTCCCCGGGCAGCCTTTGTTCGTCGGCCGGGGTGCTGTTCGGTCCGGCCCAACGGTCTCCCCGAAAGGGAACCCGAAGTGCTCTACGCCGGGAAAACTGTCAGCCGCTGCCGTTCAGGCGGACGCCGAACCTCGAGCGGTTCTCGGACAGCAGCATCACGCGGCAGCGGCCCGCGGGGAACCAGTCGCCGGCTTCGACGGCGGCGTGGGGGGGCAGCGCCTGGACCTGGGTGGGGCGGCGGCGCAGGAACGCCGACGGGGAGCGGACCGGGGCACCGGCTTCGTAGACGAAGAACGTCTTGTGGCTGGCCGCCACCAGCAGGCGACGGTCGGCGGACACCCGGACCACCGAGACGTTGTCGGCGTCCCACAGGTCGCCCAGATAGGTCGGACGGTTGACGCCGTACCGCGACAGCGGGCGCGAGAACCGGTAGACGCGTGACGGCGACTCCTTGACCAC